>JABHGH010000129.1 GCA_018672145.1 Flavobacteriaceae bacterium | reverse complement strand
TCCTCTACGTTTTTTATTGGCTTTTCTTGTCATTCTGTTTCATGTGCCTCAGTTTTTTAGCAATAGAGGTCTTCCTTATTTCAACGATCTTCCTGTTTTCAACAAAGGAACTGAAGCTGTATATGTTTTTTTTGCTCTTAGTGGATTTCTTATTGTTCGCTTGCTTTATCATGAAAAAATAGAGTCGAAAAATATTAATGTCCGACATTTTTACATGCGAAGAATACTCAGAATCTTCCCTTTATATTTTGTGGTTTTATCTTTAGGTTTATTCTATTACAACGTATTTCTTGACTATGTTGGTTTTGATATTGATCAAACCTACAATATTATTGAAGTGCTCGTTCTTTACACATTCTTCTTGCCAAATGTTGGCGCAATACTATATGAACCAGGAGGTGCTCTTGAAATATTATGGTCAATAGGAATCGAGGGACAGTTTTACATAATGGTAGCGCCAGCCATTTTTCTTTTGCACAAAAATTATATTCTACCTTTCTTCGTTATGTTCACCTGCGTATACTTCTTTCTATTTTCATCAGAATATTTCTCTTTTTTAGCCAAGTTTAATTTTCTTTATTTTTATTTATCCGCTGGTGGAGTTGTTTCGCTTTTGGACATTAAGTATCGATTAGGTGACAAACTAAAAAAATATCATAAAGTCATCGCAATAGTGCTCTTTGTTTTATATTTCAATGTTGATTTTCAACACTTATCACGCACCACTATTCATTTAATGGGTTTGATATTGTTTCCTATAACTATTCTGTCTCTGTCAGTAAGTCCACTATTCAGCATAAAATCGAAGTTTATGAATCATTTAGGAAAAATATCTTACGGGATCTATATGTATCATGCGTTTGCGATCCAAATGGTTGGTTTTCTAATCCTCAAGCTAAACTCAATCCAAATTCTACCAAGTAGTGTGCTTATATTCTTGTCTTTTTTCTTAGTCACAACGATTACAATTCTGATTGCGCACATTTCATACGTCTTTTTTGAAAAAAAGCTTATTTCCTTAAAAAAGAGGTATAGATAAGTTATCTTTTATTTTTTGAATCCATCAATATGGTTACTGGCCCATCATTAATGAGTTGCACCTCCATCATCGCGCCAAAAATTCCTGTGGCAACTGCTCGTCCAAGGACTGCCTCGCACTGCATCACAAAACGTTCATACAAAGATAAGGCCGTATCTGGTTTGGCCGCTTCGATATAAGAAGGGCGGTTCCCTTTTTTTGTTAGAGCATGTAGTGTAAACTGGCTCACCACGAGTAACTCTCCATCGATGTCCTGTAAGGACAGGTTCATCACATCATCTGCGTCGCTAAAAATGCGTAGCCCCAAAGTCTTTTTTACAAGCCACGCAATGTCTTCTTCTGTATCGTCATGGGTAATGCCCAACAGCACAAGCAGCCCTTTATCAATCGCTCCGACGACTTTGCCATCTACATGAACGCTCGCTTTATTGACACGTTGGATGACTACTTTCATGACTCCCAATAATCGGTTCGATAGTGTTGGTCATCACCAGCTATCATTTGGGTGTAACTTTTATAGCGAGAGGGAGCAATCTCATTTGCCTCTATCGCAATTTTAACAGCACATTTTGGCTCGTCAATATGCATGCAATTATTGAATTTACAATCTCTCTTAACTGCAAAAAACTCAACGAAATAGTCGCCGAGTTCTTGCGGTTTGAAGTCTATCATTCCAAAGCCACGAATCCCTGGAGTATCGATGATTTTTGCGTCAAAATCCAATTCATGCAATTCAGCATGGGTTGTTGTGTGCTGCCCTTGTTGATGCTGAACTGATATGGATTTGGTTTTGATATCCAATCCAGGAGAAAGACTATTAACTAAAGTTGACTTCCCAACTCCGCTATGGCCAGAAAGCATACATACTTTGGAGGTCATCAGCAATTTAACCTGATCAATATTACTACCCGTAAGAGCAGAGATCTCCAGGCACTGGTACCCAATTCGCTCGTATATTGATTTGATTTCACGCAATTTCTCCATGTCCTTATCCGAATAGCTGTCTTCTTTATTGAACAGCAACACTACATCGACTTGAAATGCTTTGGCTGTGGCCAAAAATCGATCGATAAAGGCAGGATGAGTCACAGGATTATTGAGCGTCACCAACAAAAAAGATAGATCAATATTGGCCGCGAGAATATGAATTTGCTTGGAGAGATTTACCGATTTACGAACGATATAATTTTTCCTGTCAAAAATTTTGTCAATGACACCTTTTTCTTCATGATTAGTTATAGAAATCGAAACCCTGTCACCTACGGCGACAGGGTTTGTGCTAGAAATTTGATCTGTTCGAAACTTACCTTTTATCCGGCACGAAACAAGTCTGCCGTCATCTGTCTTTACAGCATACCAACTTCCTGTTGATTTATAAACCGTTCCTTCCACAGCTTACAAGGTAAGATTTTTATCCATCAACGGTTAACTACTTGCTCTTGATGATTAATTGACTCTTGGTGAATCGCTTTAAACATACGAAGAACAAACTCCTCGCTCAATCCTTGGCTTTCTCCTTCAAGAACCATTCTACCCAAAATCTCGTTCCAACGCTTGGACTGTAAAACGGCTACATTATGTTCCTTTTTAAGATTTCCGATATCAACAGAAACATTCATTCTTTTCCCAAGAATTTCTAGAATACTGTGATCAATCACATCGATTTGGGCACGTAGCGTGTCGAGCTTACTCACATAGCTTTCCGCCTCTGCAGTTGTTTTACGAATACGAAGGTCCTCCATCATCTGAACCAAAGTGTCAGGTGTGATTTGCTGGGCAGCATCGCTCCAGGCATTGTCAGGGTCACGGTGTGTTTCAATCATCAAACCATCAAAATTCAAATCCAATGCTGTTTGTGAAACATCTTGAAGAGTGTCCCGACGACCACAAATGTGAGATGGGTCGCAAATCAAAGGAAGGTCTGGGAATCGGTTTTGCAATTCAATTGCCAATTGCCATTCGGGATTGTTACGGTATTTAGTTTTTGCATAACTCGAAAATCCGCGGTGAATTACGCCTAAATTTTTGATGTTTGCCGTGTATAAACGTTCAATACCACCTAGCCAAAGTGCCAAGTCTGGATTTACTGGGTTTTTGACCAAAACGATTTTGTCTGTGCCCTCAAGTGCGTCTGCAATCTCTTGCACAATAAACGGGCTCACTGTTGAGCGTGCTCCAATCCACAAAACATCGACATCGGCTTCTAGTGCGAGTTTGACATGGTCTTTATTTGCAACTTCTGTTGCTGTCATCAAACCCGTTTCTTCTTTAACGCGTTGCAACCACTTTAGTCCTATGGCACCAACTCCTTCAAAGTTTCCAGGGCGGGTTCTTGGCTTCCAAATTCCCGCGCGATAAATCGTTGCATCGGTATCCTTGAGTTGATGTGCGATATCCATCACTTGTTCTTCAGTCTCTGCACTACAAGGACCAGCAATCACGAGGGGGTGCGGGAGATCAAAGGCATTTAGCCATTGACCCATAGCTTTATTATTTTCCATTTGTATTTGTTTCAGGTTTTAAAATATGTGTTATGTTATTAATTTCTTTCATTTCATCGGATAACGTCGTATAGTCATCATTGATCAATAGGGATTTGAAATGCTCCAAATTTGCAATGTACTCATCGAGTGTTTCCAATACGTTTTTCTTATTTTGCTTAAAGATGGGCATCCACATCTCGGGTGAACTTTTTGCCAAACGAACAGTAGAGGAAAATCCACTTCCCGCCATGTCAAAAATATTTTGCTCATCTTCTTCTTTTTCCATCACTGTTTTGCCTAACATGAAAGATGAGATGTGTGACAAGTGCGACACATAAGCAATGTGTCGGTCGTGCTCAAGGGGGTCGATCTCACGAATCACCATTCCCAAGGAAGTGAAAATAGAAAGTGCACGATCTAACAAATCAGGACGTGTTTTATTTGACTCACAAAGCATATTGACCTTGCCTTTGTAAAGTCCACGAATAGCTGCTTCTGGGCCTGAAAATTCGGTTCCTGCAATTGGGTGGCATGCCAAAAACTGATTGCGTTTTGGATGTTCCGCTACCGCTTCACATATTCCCGCTTTGGTTGATCCCATATCGATGACCAAGGTGTTTGATCCAACGGCATCAAGCACTTTAGGCAAGAGTGATTCGGTGGCCTCAACAGGGATAGCGATGGAGACCAAATCCATTTCACTCAAATCCACCAAGGTTGCTTTATAATCAATGACGCCTAAGTCTAAAGCACGTTGCAAGGTTGTTTCTCTACGACTGATTCCGTGAATAGAAACCGTATCGTAAACGCTTTGCATATCCATTGCCAAGGATCCATTCATTAAGCCAACTCCGATCAATCCTACTTTCATCCTTTCCAACGTATTATTGCTTCATTGATTTGCTCGACAGGAACGCAAAGTGAAAAACGGATATACCCCGCACCTGCGGTACCAAATATGGTTCCTGGTGCAAGAAAAATGTTCTTTTCTTGCAACAACTGATCGATAAAAGCTTCACTGTCGTTTTGTTCCGATGGTAACTTTGCCCAAACAAACATTCCACTATTGTTTTTATCAAATTGACAGCCCATCGTTTCTGCCAATTCCCAGATGCGTTCTCTACGCTCACGATAGGTCTTATTGATGCCGTCAAACCAAGACGCTGGTTGTCTCAGAGCAGCAATAGCACCATGTTGAATACCATAGAACATCCCCGAGTCCATATTACTTTTAACCTTTAAGACGTTTGCGATATTTTCCTTTGACCCGCTCAACATACCTATACGCCAGCCAGCCATATTGAAGGATTTGCTCAAAGAATTGAGCTCCATCAAGTGAGACTTATCTTCCAAGCCATCTAGAATACTAAGCGGATTGTCCGTAAGAACAAAGCTGTAAGGGTTATCGTTGACCAAAATGATGTCATTTTGTTTTGCCCAAGCAACTAGCTTCGAAAGAGTATCATCGCTTGCACTTGCTCCTGTAGGCATATGTGGATAATTGACCCACATCAAACGAATGTTGGAGCAATCGAGCTGGTTGAGTTCAGCAAAATTGGGTTGCCATCCGTGGTCCGCATCAAGGTTATAGAATACGGGGTCTGCTTCGACCAATCGACTCACTGACGTATAGGTCGGATAGCCCGGATTAGGTACAAGCACTTTATCCCCTGGGTTAAGAAATGCCATCGAAATGTGCATAATACCTTCTTTAGAGCCTAGTAAGGGTAAAATTTCATTTTCTGGATTGAGAGTCACTCCATAGCTCCTTTTGTAAAAATCTGCCATTGCCTCGCGTAGGGCAGGAATTCCTTGATAACTTTGGTATTTGTGTGCAGTTGGATGTGCCATGCTTTCAACAAGTGCTTTAACCACTTCCTCGGGTGGTGGCAAATCTGGACTTCCAATACCCATGTTAATAACGGGCTTACCTGCAGCAACCATTCCACGCACTTCACGTAGCTTTTTGGAGAAATAATACTCCTGGACACTCTCTAATCTACGTGCTGTCATCTTGTACTTGATTTGTATTCTCCCAATATTTTAAAAGAAGTCGCCATGATTTCCATTAATGATTTGGCCTTGTGATAGTCTGCTGGATTGTCAAAAGTGACATCCACAAAAAAGGCATATTTACCAGGCGTCTCAATCACTGGTAAAGACTGAATTTTTGTGAGGTTTAAATTACAATCACTCACCACATTAAGTGCTGTTGCTAGACTTCCTCGTTTGTGGTCCAAAACAAACTTCCATGCAGCCTTTGAAATATTTTCAGGATTCTCATTTGCTTCTTGTTGCACAATCACAAATCGTGTTACATTGTTTTTGATCGTTTGAATGGAAGAACCCAATACGTCTAACCCATACAACTCTGCAGCACGCTGACTGGCGATAGCACCTTTTCCAAGCTGATCGTTGTCACTGATTTCCTTTGCAACGGCGGCTGTATCTGAACTCTCAACCAATTTGATGTGTGGATGCGCTTGAAAAAACGTTTTACACTGCAGCAATGCCATTGGGTGTGAATGTACTTCTAAAATGTCTGCGATCGTTTGCCCAGGCAATGCCATGAAATGGTGTTCAATGCCCAAAAAATGCTCTCCTACGATAACCAAATTGTGTTGATCAAGCAAGGCGTAGTTTGGGAGTATCGATCCAGCAATAGAGTTTTCGATCGCCATGACTGCTTGAGAGCAGCTTCCATTAACGACCGACTTGACAAGAGTATCAAAAGAATCACACTCCAACAACGGCAGTGAGTTGCTGTAGTAGTCTTTTGCAACTTGATCGTGAAACGACCCTTTAATTCCTTGTATTGCGACTGTATTGCTCATATCAAAAAAAAAGTCCTGAGTGTTGGTCAGGACTTTATTGTATTTTGTTTCGTTTATGTTTACGTTACAAAGTGCCCTGATCCGTTTTGGAGTAATAAAAAGCACTGTAATAATAAAACTTGTTGTTCATAACGAATGCAAATGTAATATAGCATGGCATAAAAACAAATGATTGCATGTTTTTTTTTGTACGTTTACCAAGATAATGAACCCTAAACACTATGATATCTACTTTTTTTTCAGTTAAACAACTCCTTTTTTTTATGTTTATATGTGCGAGTGCACTTTTATTCATAGGTTGTGAAACAGACGATACAGACTATTCCAACGACCAAAACCAACCTCATGCGGTAAACAAGATTATGCCACTGGGCGCTTCACGTATACAAGGGCTTAGTCCTATTTTCGAAAGTTACCGTTATGAACTCTGGAAGGATCTTGTTGACGGCGGTTGGAGTTTTGATTTTATTGGCACTGAGGTCGAGATTGGTTTTTACTCCGACTATCAGGGTATTCCTTTTGATACCGATCACCAAGGTAAAGGAGGTTGGACATCAGGGCAAATCCTTGAAGACTTAGCTGCTTCACTTGAAAAAGCCGGTGTGCCAGACATTGTTTTGTTTAGTTCTCCAGGCGGAAATGATCTTTTAAACGACCTGCCCTATGTCGATGTTATTGAAAACGTCAATGCAATCATTGATCTATTGCAACAAGTCAATCCCGATATAACTATCGTCATTGAGTTACTTGCCCCTGGGAGAACAGACTTTATGACCCCTGAACTGAACGAACTGTTTACCCAAGCAATTGATGATATTTCGTCCATCGCTATTGAACAGTCTGATGCGAATTCGCAAGTGATCCCCGTCAACATGCACACTGGATTTTTGGACGACTATCTTTTTGATGATATTCATTACAATAAAAACGGTGCTGTTTTTATTGCGGATCGCTATTACGAAGTGCTTCAAAATATTCTCAACTAATTTTTTTTTTCGAATCTTCATAATACTATACTTTTTTACTATGAAATTAAGTGCTTTTAAATCCGCTCTTTCAAAGCTTGATTCCCTACAGTTTGTTTTGCCTCAAGGCAAACAAGTACCTGCTCATGTGCATTTGACTGAAGTTGGTGAACTCCAAAAAAGCTTCATTGATTGCGGTGGAACGATTCGTATATCTCGTCTAGTGTCCATGCAATTGTGGTATGCGGAAGACACTGAACATCGGCTGCATCCTAAAAAACTTCTTGATATCATAAAAGCATCTGAAAGGCAGCTGTCTTTACCAGATGAAGAGGTGGAAATCGAATATCAACAAGGAACGATCGGCAAATACCGTGTGTCGTTTCAAAACGGGACATTTCAACTCGTTGCAACCCAAACAGATTGCTTGGCAAAAGACCAGTGTATTGTGCCGGAACAAAAACCAAAAGTGAGACTAACGGCCAAAGGTCTTCAATGCGATCCTCAATCGGGATGCTGCTAAGGCTAAGAGTTAAAAGATTTCTTTAGCAATCGTGTAGATATTATCGGATTTACCCATCGAATAATAGTGTAAGAACGG
>JABHGH010000128.1 GCA_018672145.1 Flavobacteriaceae bacterium | reverse complement strand
TTGCTCTCCAGAGTTTCCGCAATATTTTTAAAGCGTCATATCAATATTGATAGTCTGAACACCTCATTATCAGAAATAGAAGATATTTTTCGGTTTGTGATTGTGGTTCAAACCTCAAATGATCAGGTGATTAAAATTGTCAAGCAAATTGAAAAGCAGATTGAAGTTATCAAAGCTTTTTATCACACCGACGAAGAAACAATATTTCAAGAATCCGCTCTATATAAAGTGAAATCAAATTTACTATTTGAACAGCGTCAAATTCAAAATGTAATCAAAAAAAGTCATGCAAATATTGTCACTGTTAATCCCGATTTTTTTGTGATTGAAAAAACAGGTTTTCGTGAAGAGACAGAGCAATTGTATAACGAATTGGCACCCTACGGACTATTGCAATTTGTTCGTTCAGGTAGAATTTCTGTAACAAAATCTCCTATGCAGATTACCCATATTTTAAAAGAATTTTCTAAATAATATTTATAATGTCAAATTATTTCAACACCCTTTCATTACGTGAGCAACTCGATCAACTTGCTCGTTGTCGTTTTATGAACCCTTCAGAATTCAGCGATGGAATTGCTGCATTAAAAGGAAAAAAAATTGTTATTGTAGGATGTGGGGCCCAAGGCCTTAACCAAGGTCTTAACATGCGCGATTCTGGCTTGGATGTTTCCTACGCTCTTCGCGCAGGCGCAATTGAGCAAAAGCGTACTTCTTATAACAACGCAGTGTCCAATGACTTTAACGTTGGAACCTATGAAGAAATGATTCCAAGTGCTGATTTGGTCATCAATCTTACGCCTGACAAAAACCACACTTCTGTGGTTGAGGCCGTTATGCCTTTGATGAAAAAGGGTGCAACACTTTCCTATTCACATGGTTTTAATATTGTTGAAGAAGGAACCAAAGTAAGAGAAGATCTGACTGTTATCATGGTTGCACCAAAAAGCCCTGGCTCTGAGGTTCGCGAAGAATACAAAAGAGGTTTTGGCGTGCCAACACTTATTGCCGTTCACGTCGATAACGACCCAAAAGGTCATGGTCTAGCGCAAGCAAAAGCATATTGTGTAGGTACAGGTGGTCACCGCGCTGGTGTTTTAGAGTCTTCCTTTGTTGCAGAAGTGAAGTCTGATTTAATGGGTGAGCAAACCATTTTGTGTGGTGTCTTGCAAACAGGTTCTATTTTGAGCTTTGATAAAATGGTCGAAAAAGGGATTGAGCCAAGCTATGCATCAAAACTAATTCAGCATGGTTGGGAGACGATTACCGAAGCGCTTAAGCACGGAGGTATTACCAATATGATGGACAGATTAAGTAACCCTGCTAAAGTAAAAGCATTCAAGCTCTCTGAAGAGTTAAAAGAGATCATGGAGCCATTGTTCAAAAAACATATGGACGATATTATGTCAGGTCACTTTTCTAAAACGATGATGGAAGATTGGGCAAATGACGATAAAAACCTTTTAGAGTGGCGTGCCGCAACAGGGGAGACTGCTTTTGAAAAGACTGCAATCACTGATCGTGAAATATCTGAGCAAGAATTCTTTGATCACGGTATACTCATGGTTGCTTTTGTCCGCGCAGGTGTTGAGTTGGCTTTTGATACTATGGTTGCTTCAGGAATTAAAGATGCATCAGCATATTATGAATCATTGCATGAGACACCATTGATTGCCAACACAATTGCTCGTAAAAAGCTTTTTGAAATGAACCGTGTGATATCTGACACTGCAGAATATGGTTGCTATTTGTTTGACCATGCTTGCAAACCCTTGTTGACAGATTTCATGAAAGGAATTGATACTGATGTGATTGGTGCTTCTTTCCAGTCGCATGAAAGTGGTGTTGACAACCAGGAGCTCATTCAAATCAATGATGTGATTCGTAAACACCCCGTAGAGGTTATTGGAAAAGAGTTACGCGCTTCGATGACAGCCATGCAGAAAATAGGATAAACCTTGACACATATCTTAGACATAAAAGAAATAGAAAAGGCGAGAGATATCGTTCGTGATGTAGCACTCGAAACGCCATTGCAGTTCAACGAAAGATTGAGCATGCAATATGGCGCAAAAGTGTTGTTAAAACGCGAAGACTTACAGCCGATCCGTTCTTTTAAGTTAAGAGGTGCATATCACAAAATCCATAAACTTTCCAAAGAAGAGTGTGAGCGTGGTATCGTGTGTGCAAGTGCAGGTAACCATGCACAAGGTGTTGCCTTGGCTTGTAATAAACTCGGGATTCAAGGGACAATTTTTATGCCAGTACCTACACCCAAGCAAAAACTTGGTCAAGTACGTATGTTTGGTGGCTCTTTTGTCGAAATCAAATTGGTGGGTGACACCTTTGACGATGCTTATGCAGCAGCGCAAGCGTTTAAAGATAAAACCAACAGTGCTTTTGTTCATCCCTTTGAAGATGAGGATGTTGTTGTTGGTCAGGCGACATTGGCCTTGGAACTCATCGAGCAGGCAAAAGAACCTATAGACTACATTCTTGTGCCGATTGGTGGTGGTGGCCTGATTTCTGGCGTCCTCCATGTTTTTAAAACTTTATCCCCCAAAACTAAAGTGATTGGGATTGAGCCTAGTGGTGCACCTGCTATGCAACAATCGCTAGAAAAAGGGGAGATCACCGCTTTAGATAAAATAGACCCTTTTGTTGATGGAGCAGCTGTTCGTAGAGTTGGAGATAATGCCTATGTGTTATGTCGTGAATACCTCGACAAAATGGTGCTTGTTTCAGAAGGTGAAATATGCCAGTCGATCCTAACACTATACAACAAAGAAGCAATCGTTGTTGAGCCAGCAGGTGCAATGTCAACAGCAGCACTCGACACTGTTGCAGATGAAATTAAAGGAAAAAATGTCGTTTGCCTTATTTGTGGTGGTAATAATGACATTACTAGGATGGCAGAAATCAAGGAACGCGCTTTGTTAGAGGAACGTTTGTTGCATTATTTTATTGTGCGTTTTCCACAGCGTGCAGGTGCTTTAAAAGAGTTTGTGGCAGAAGTGTTGGGCGTAAACGACGACATTACCTTTTTTGAATATTCTAAAAAAAATAATCGATCAAACGGACCAGCAGTTGTTGGAATCGAAATTAAAAATCCAAACGACTTTGAACCTCTTGTAGAGCGTATGAAGTCAAAAGGGTTTTATGGAGATTATATCAACAATAAACCTGATTTGTTTCAATTTTTAATATAATTGTAAAAAAATTGCATGAAAGCAACGTATTCAACAATACCCAAAGAATACGCTATAGAAAACCCTATAGCACATTCAACATACCTTACAGGAGGACAAATTAACACTTGGACTGGTAGCATAGCCGAGGTTTATTCTTCAATTCAAACCGAAAATAAGGATGGTCAATATGGTCCTACTTTATTGGGAACTGTTCCCGATATGGACGAAGCCGCTGCATTAGAAGCTTTGGCTGCTGCCGATAAGGCCTATGACAAAGGACAAGGTAAATGGCCTACCATGAAAGTGGCTGACCGCATTGCTTGTATGCAACGCTTTGTAGATTTTATGAAATTAGAGCGGGAGAAAGTTGTCAAGCTCTTAATGTGGGAAATTGGTAAAAACCTCAACGACTCCCAAAAGGAATTTGACCGAACAGTCGATTACATCAACGATACGATCTCTGCATATAAAGAGATTGACCGAAACAGCGCCAAGTTTCACAATGAAGGTGGTGTGAATGCCCATATCCGAAGAGGTCCAATAGGAATTGTTCTTTGTCTGGGGCCATACAATTACCCGCTTAACGAAACATTCTGTTTGTTGATCCCTGCAATTATGATGGGAAACACGGCGATTTTTAAGCCTGCAAAGCATGGTGTTTTGTTGATCGCGCCTCTTCTTGAAGCTTTTCAGAAGAGTTTTCCTCCAGGTGTCGTAAATATCGTTTTTGGACGTGGACGGACGATTGCATCTCCGATCATGAAAACAGGTCTTGTCGATGTATTGGCCTTGATTGGACATAGTAGTTCTGCCATTTCTCTACAGGATTTGCACCCTTACAAAAACCGACTTCGTTTGGTGTTGGGTCTTGAAGCAAAAAATCCAGGGATTATATTGCCAGATGCCGATTTAGACCAAACCGTTGCCGAATGTATAAGTGGTACCTTGTCCTACAACGGACAGCGTTGTACCGCATTAAAAGTATTGTATGTTCATGAAGATATTCGTGAAGAATTTTTAGAAAAGTTTACAAAAGCTGTCGATGCTCTACATGTTGGACTGCCTTGGGAAAACACACTTTTAACGCCACTACCTGAGCCAAATAAACCCACTTACATTAAGGACCTCATTAATGATGCGATTGATAAGGGTGCTGCGATTATGAATAAACGTGGTGGTGAAGTGTCTGAAAGTTACTGTTTCCCAGCCGTTTTATATCCAGTCTCAGCGGACATGAAGGTTTATGAAGAAGAACAGTTTGGACCTGTGATCCCAGTACTCTCTTTTACTGATATACAGCAGCCATTGGACGATATGTCTTCTTCTTCCTATGGCCAACAAGTAAGCTTGTTTGGTAAGGACGTTACCAAACTTGCTCCGCTTATCGATACACTTGTCAATTTGGTGTGTCGTGTAAACCTTAATAGTTCATGTCAGCGTGGTCCAGATGTTTATCCATTCACAGGACGTAAAAACTCTGCGGTAAGTACGTTGAGTGTACATGACGCTTTGCGATCATTCTCGATCAGAACTTTCTTAGCATCGAAAGATAATGAGACAAACAACGCCATATTAGAGCGCTTGATGGCTTCTAAGAAATCAAAGTTTATCAATACAGACTATATTCTATAGAGTAAATTGAATGTTAGCTATTGAGCATGACGGGCATCACAAGCATCGTGATTTGCTCGTCTTCCTCTGTGCCATCTAATGGGGTAAGAATACCCGCTCGGTTTGGTAAGGACATTTCAAACTGAACTTCCTTGCACGTCATGTTGTTGAGCATCTCTATTAAAAAACGAGCGTTAAAGCCAATTTGCAAATCATTCCCTTGGTATGAACAGCTCAAGCGTTCTTCTGCACGGTTGCTGTAGTCAATATCTTCTGCTGAGATATTGAGTTCTGCACCAGCGAGTTTTAAACGTACTTGATGTGTGGTTTTGTTTGAAAAAATACTCACACGTTTCATGGTTGTCAAAAACAAATTACGATCTATTGTGAGAACATTTGGATTGTCTTTAGGTATTACCGCTTCGTAGTTGGGGTATTTCCCATCGATTAGGCGACATGTAAGTTCCACGTCATCAAATGAAAAGCGAGCGTTACTGTTATTGTATTCAAGTTGAACTTCTGATTCACTACCCGTTAATATCGACTTTAATAGAGTCAGCGGTTTTTTAGGCATGATAAACTCCGTGGATTCATCGCTTGTTACATCGGTGCGGACATAGCGCACCAACTTGTGGGCGTCAGTAGCAACAAATGTAAGTCCTGAAGAAGAAAGTTGGAAAAAGACACCACTCATAACAGGTCGTAAATCATCATTTCCAGAAGCAAAAATTGTATTCGTGATTGCATTTGAAAGTACGTCTCCGACTATCGATATTTGACTTGCATCACTTACGCTTACAGCCTTTGGATATTCTTCTGCAGTAGCGTAGGCCAAAGCGTACTTTCCATAGTTCGAGCTTATCTCAATGGTATTTTGATCTGTTAGTGAAAAGGTGAGTGGTTGTTCAGGAAATGTCTTTATGGTTTCCAAAAGTAAGCGTGCAGGAACGGCAATACTTCCTTTTTCATCAGATTCAACATCAATGACAGCCGACATAGTGGTTTCCAAGTCAGTGGCCGTGACACGAAGCTTGTTGTCACTTACTTCAAACAGGAAATGATCTAAAATGGGTAATGTGTTGGTGGTATTGAGCACCCCGCTCAAAGTTTGAATTGGTTTTAAAAGGGCTGAACTTGAGACGATAAACTTCATGATAAAAATGTTGTTACAAACAAAAATACTTTTTCCAGTTCGAATATGGAAACTAATTTATTAACACTATTCAAATTGAATATTGACCACATCTAGATAATTCAATCCAAACAAGCTCGAAGCGCCTCCAGTGTGTCTGGGATTACTTTTATAAATGGCAAGTTCGAGTAGCCCTAGCGTATTGAATAACGCAAGTTCTTTTCCACCTTCAACACGTTTGTTTTTATCGATATCGAAGCGGATAACTTCAGCGTATGAATGGTATATTTTTTTGATCTCGTTGTTGCGAGCATGAATAGTAAATGGTCGCTGTTGCCCAATATCGGTGAATAATTTTTCACTAATATTGGTGATAACATTTTCATAATTATCAACATAAATGACTTTTCCAACAATGGTTTTCTTGTCATTGCTTACACTTGGAGTAAACGGCATTCGCACGTTGAGTTCATCTATTTTCTTTCCAATGACATTTGGTGCACCACCACGCATTAAGTGAGCAGCAGCTTGCACATATACAGAAAGTGAGCTAAAACTATTTACAGGATGGTCTCTGTGGTCAATAACAAAAACTTCGTCTGGTTTAAACTGTGGATTAATCAGCGACAAGATCCCGTTGTTGGGACAAACAAAATAGTGCTTATTGAGTTTGGCAATGAGCGGTTGATTTTCTGGATTAATTGCTGCATCCACGCAAAGCATATGCACAGATCCTTCGGGAAAGTGTGTGTAACTATTTTGGATAACAAAAGCCGCTTGCGCAATATGAAAGGGCTCAATTTCGTGGGAGATATCAACAATTATAGGCTGCTTGAGAGTAGAATACAAGGCCCCCTTGAGCGCAGCCAGATATGGGTCCTTTCGTCCAAAATCTGATGTGAGTGTGAGAACAGGATTCAAATTGATAACTTTAAGTTAAGCTGCGAACACAAAAATTGTTAAATTTGATTACAAAGTTACCAAAAAAAATGCGGTGGCTTTTCATCATTAAATTGTTTGCTATTGAATGAACTAACAATACAACTGTCAGAAGTCAACCCAACCATATTTTATGGAGGAAGTAAGAGTAAGAATATTGCCATTTTGAAGCGATATTTCCCAAAACTAAAAATTGTAGCTCGTGGCGATACGGTCACAGCTTATGGTGAAGAGGAAATTCTAGAGGAGTTTGAAAAACAAATGGATCGTTTGATGCTTTATTATGGAAAATACAATTCCTTAGATGAAAATACTGTCGAGGAAATCCTTACCTCATCGGAGGAGGATAATTTTGGTCTTGACTCCACAGACAATGAAACGCTTTTACATGGTGTTGGCGGCAAAGTCATTAAAACACGCACTATCAATCAAGCACGTATGGTAGAGGCTATTACGACAAACGACTTGGTTTTTGCTGTTGGTCCCGCAGGAACAGGGAAAACCTATACGGGCGTTGCAATGGCAGTGAAGGCACTCAAAAATAAAGAAGTTAAGCGGATTGTTCTTACACGTCCAGCCGTTGAAGCAGGTGAAAACTTAGGGTTTTTGCCTGGTGATTTAAAAGAAAAACTTGATCCCTACATGCAGCCATTATATGACGCACTTCGTGATATGATTCCTGCAGAAAAGCTTTCGAGTTATATTGAGAAGGGAACGATACAGATTGCCCCCATGGCTTTTATGCGTGGTCGTACTCTCGATAATGCCTTTGTGATTTTGGATGAAGCCCAAAATACCACCCACAACCAAATGAAAATGTTTTTAACCCGAATGGGGAAGAACACAAAGTTTGTCATTACGGGCGATCCTGGTCAAATTGATCTTCCTAGACGTGTGATTTCAGGGCTAAAAGAAGTCCTGTTGATTTTGGCAGATGTCAAAGGGATAGAGATTATTTATCTCGATGGTCGAGATGTTATTCGTCATCAACTCGTTAAAAAAGTCATCGAAGCATACAAAAAAACAGAGCATCATAACTAATGGCCACAAACACACTAATGAAAACCGATTTTGCCTTCACAGGGCAAAAAAATAAGTACACTGGAAAAGTTCGAGAGGTGTATTCGTTGGCTGACGATCTACTCATCATGGTGGCAACAGATCGCCTGTCTGCCTTTGATGTTGTCATGCCGAGGGGAATTCCTTTTAAGGGGCAAATCCTCAATCAGATTGCCACACATATGATGAGAGCAACCGCCGATTTGGTTCCAAACTGGATTACCGACACGCCAGATCCCAATGTTGCTGTAGGTAAAAAATGTACTCCTTATAAGATCGAGATGGTTATTCGCGGCTATCTAGCTGGTCATGCAGCTAGAGAATATAAAGTTGGAAAACGAATGATTTGTGGCGTTCTCATGCCTGAGGGAATGAAAGAAAACGATAAATTCCCAAATCCTATAATAACCCCTGCAACCAAAGCAGAACAAGGCGATCACGATGAAGACATTAGCGAGCAGCAGATCATTAGCCAAGGCATTGTCCCAGAAGATGAATACAAACAACTGAAAGTCTACACCAATGCGTTGTTTGCCCGTGGCACTGAACTTGCCGCTAAACAAGGGTTGCTTCTTGTTGACACTAAGTATGAGTTTGGCAAGGATAGTTCGGGGAAAATTGTTTTGATTGATGAAATTCACACCCCTGATTCGTCTCGTTATTTTTATGCCGATGGATATCAAGAGCGTCAAGAGCAAAGCTTACCACAAAAGCAGCTTTCTAAAGAGTTTGTTCGTCAGTGGCTTATCAGTAATGGATTCCAAGGGCTTGAGGGACAGAACTTGCCAGTAATGAACGACGACTATATTGAAAGCGTTTCTCAGCGCTACATCGAATTGTATGAGCAGATTATGGGAATGCCTTTTGAAAAAGCAGACGTAGGTAACATTGTGCAGCGCATGCAACACAATCTCAAGGAGTATCTTCCCTAATTACTTAATGATAAGTATTTTTTTAATTCACTATCCGTACAATCGAAATCCAGTTTGTGTGCGTTTACTTCCTTTCGTCTCACCCATGTCATTTGTCGTTTTGCGTAGTGTCTCGTGTGCTGCTTGGTTAATTCAATGGCACGATCCAAACTTATTTTTTCTTCGAAAAAGTCAAATATTTCTTTATAACCAACAGTCTGCAATGCATTGAGTGACCTGTATAGATAGAGCTTTTGGGCTTCCTGCAACATCCCTGCATTCATCATTTGATCAACACGTTTATTAATGCGGTCATAGAGTACTTGGCGAGGTATATCAACCGTTAGTGCGAGCACTTCAAAAGGACGCTTCTGTTTGTTTTGACCGAGAAATGAGGAGTACGGTTTTCCAGAAGCAAGGCACACGCTTAAAGCTCGTAGTATGCGACTTGGATTTTGTTTGTCTACATTTTTATAGTGTACAGGATCAAGTTCTTGTAATTCTTGTTGCAAACCTGACAAACCGTCAACTGCTAATCGACTAGCTAGTGTGTTTCGAATTTCCTCTGAAACCTCTGGAAATTTATCAATTCCGTTCACGACAGCTTGCATATACAACCCAGACCCCCCAACCATAACGGCAACATCGTGGTCTTCAAAATAATCGGTCAA
>JABHGH010000122.1 GCA_018672145.1 Flavobacteriaceae bacterium | reverse complement strand
GAAAAAATGAACACAGAAAATAAGAGAATATAAAATTGTTTTTTCATTTCAATATCATCACAACTATGGTGCCAAATCACACATAGCTTGAATTCTGTTAAACAACGGACATGGCAATATTTTCCCTACAGAAATAGTAGAAATAATTTCAATCGGAGATGGAGAGTTCTATGATGTACCTCAAGGTTATGTTTTTCAGCCAATGATTGGTAAGGAGAGTAGTTTTAATGTATATAGCATTAATGGCTCTAATCGTAATTTACTTTTTGACTCTTACGGAAGGGGATTAATAGGTGGTGGATACTCAGTCAAAGGACATTCTGAATTTTTTTCAGGAGTATTGTTAGATTTTTCAAGCTCTAACTTCAATTTTATTTTTGTTGTTGATGAAATTGATGGATCACCTACGACAATAACAGTTCCAAACGATAAGTTTTGGTATTTACTTCAATTTAATACTGTTGATTTCAATGAAAGTTCATATGGATTTGGAGTAATTCCTAATCAAACAGACGTTGAGCTGAATTCAACATCCTCCTTTTGTTGTGATTATAATGACGATGGCGTATTTGATGAGCTTGATAATGATACGAATGGTGATGGTGTAATTGATGAAAATGATAAATATAAAACCATTCATTTCCTTATTGCAATTGAAATGGATATAACATCAATCAATAATTCACTCTCTTTTACAGTGCATCCACAGTTCGAAAACATTCATTTTTACCCCAACCCAACATCATCCCTATTAGCACTAAACAGCGATAAAGATTACGATATAGAAGTATACGATATGGCAGGGAACAAAGTAATGGCGCTTACAGGAAACACGATTGATATGTCGCATCTATCGTCTGCTACTTACATCGTCAAAGCACTTGATAAAGTAGAGAATGAAGAAGTGAGTTATAGAGTGGTTAAGAATTAAACCATAGGTATATCTTCTTTTTCCAAATCTTCATCATTCATTTCATGGGGTAATTGTTGTAGATTTAGGCCGTGCAAGTAATTAGCCTTAAAGACTTCAAAAACGAAGAATGGTGGAATGTTTTAACTCATTTTTTAGGAGTTATTATGTCAATGATTGGGATACCCTTTTTATTTTATTTTGACAATAACATCACAGTCCTTAGTACGCTCTCAGTCATATTATTCTCTTTTGGTTTATTGGCTGTATATTCAACGTCAACTATATATCATTTTGTTCTAAACGACAAGCTCAAAAAGAGGTTTCAGGTACTTGACCACATAAGCATATATTATCTCATTTTGGGTTCATATGCACCGGTATGCTTAATAACTCTATATGACTACTCAGGCATAAATATTTTTATCGCTGTGCTCACGTTATCGTTAATAGGAACTTTAAAAAAAATCTTCTTTACAGGCAAGTATGAATTTATATCTCTATTGTTATACTTAGCGATGGGTTGGTTAATAATTTTTGATATTAATTCTCTATTTAGATTGATAGATTATAATGCTAAATTATTGCTTATAATCGGCGGAGTTTCTTACACTTTTGGGGTTATATTCTATGCTTTTAGTGAGATAAAATATTTCCATTCAATTTGGCACCTATTTGTGTTAACAGGTTCTGTATTACACTACTTTATGATATTTTTTTATGTAATTTAAACCATAGGGATATCCTCTTTATTTTGTACAGCTACTTCTAAACCTATTAAGTAGGTAAGCGAAACATATAAAGTGCCCCATAGTCCTTTGGAGCTTGTATATGACCATGTTATCTTCTTCTCCACAATTAAGTGCCCTAGCTCACGCTGGGATGAATAAATCTGTTATTTTTGGCAAACAAAAAACAACCCATACACGCAATGCTTAATGTCCATAAACTAAGTCTCTTTTTTGGTGGCACTCCTCTTTTTGAAGACCTCTCTTTTCGCTTGGGGTCAGGAGATCGGGTAGGGCTAATCGGAAAGAATGGGGCGGGTAAATCGACTTTACTTAAAATAATTGCTGGCGATCTTGCTGTGGATTCTGGGCAGGTTGCAACAGAAAAAGCTTTGCAAATTGGATTTCTACGGCAGGATATCGATTTTGTGGTTGGCCGTACAGTACGTGAGGAAGCCCGTTCGGCATTTCCAAAACTATTGAGTCTTGAAAAAAGCATTGCTCAAATCAATCAGGAACTCAATACACGAACAGATTACGAAAGTGAAGATTATAATGCTCTATTACACAAGGTGAGTGAATATAGTGAGCAGTTTCAACAACTGGGCGGTTATACTTTTGAAGGGGATGCCGAAAAAATATTATTGGGGTTGGGTTTTAAAACAGCAGATCTCGACCAACAGACCTCGAGTTTCTCAGGAGGTTGGCGGATGCGTATTGAGCTTGCCAAACTCCTATTACAAGAGAACGATTTATTGCTTCTCGATGAGCCTACAAATCATTTGGATATTGAGTCGATTTTGTGGTTTGAAGGGTTTTTAAAAAAATTTAAAGGGGGTTTGTTGTTGGTTTCTCACGACAAGATGTTTTTGGATAATGTTACCAACCGAACGATGGAGATTTCGTCCCAACGCCTATACGATTTTAAAAAGCCCTATTCGCAGTTTTTATTGCTTCGAGACGAAATACGTACCCAACAACGTGCCACTCAAAAAAACCAAGCCAAAGAAATTGCACGAACCGAACAACTGATCGATCGTTTTCGAGCTAAGGCTTCTAAGGCAAGTATGGCGCAATCGTTAGCCAAAAGATTAGACAAAATTGAACGTATCGAAGTCGATGCCGAAGAAACCCAAACAATGAAAGTGCGCTTTCCTGCTGCAATTCGCCCAGGGAAGGTGGTGATTAATGTTGAAGATCTCAGCAAGTCTTATGGCCCTAAAGAAGTGCTTAAACACGTAAATATGACCGTAGAAAGAGGAGATAAAATTGCCTTTGTCGGTCAGAATGGGCAGGGAAAGAGTACTTTGGCCAAGGCCATTGTACGTGAATTGGACTACAACGGCAGCTGTTCTCTAGGACACAATGTTTTGTTGGGTTATTTTGCCCAAAACCAAGCAGACCAACTCAATGGAAAAGAAACAGTATTAGAAGCAGCTATCGCCAGTTCAAATGAAACAAACCGATCCAAGGTTAGAGACTATTTGGGGGCTTTTTTGTTTAGAGGAGAGGCCGTTGACAAAAAGGTTAGGGTGCTTTCTGGTGGAGAACGAAATCGATTGGCACTTTGTAAGCTGATGTTACAGCCCTTTAATGTGCTTGTCATGGACGAACCCACCAACCACTTGGACATTCAGTCTAAAAATGTATTAAAAGAAGCGCTTAGTGTTTATGAAGGCACGTTAATCTTGGTATCTCACGACCGTGAGTTTCTTCAAGGGCTGGCAGACAAAGTATATGCATTTAGCGACAAGCAAGTGAAGGTCTTTATTGGCGATATCGATCAGTACCTTGTGCACAAGGGATCAGAATCACTCGACACGCTCGCAAAGCCTGTACGCGAGAAGACCAAAACCAAAACGCCGGCTCCCAGACAATCAAAAGCATACAGCCAACTCAAAAACAAGGTCAGCACAATTGAACGAAAAATTTCATCTCTCGAAGCCGAAATAAAGGAAAAAGATGTACGTATAGCTACGGAATACGACACCCTAACATCAGCCTTTTTTGACGATTATAACAAGGCCAAAGACACCCTGTCAGAAACGATAAACACATGGGAAGCAGTTCTTTTAGACTTGGAAAACTATGAACATTAAATTGTAAAGATTTAATTCGTGCCAATCACCTCAAATGGGTTGTTACGACTCGTATTTAAACCCACTTTTCTGCAAGAATGCTATTTTATGAAAGTATAGTCTAAGCACCTTTCCTACTGTTTTCAAAAAAGGCTGTCTAATCAAAGTACTCTCTAGCTAAACTTATATAATATTCATTGTAATATGGCACCCCATCGTAGCCGCATAATGGCTCATAAAATGTTTGAACGACTTCTTCATTTTTTGTTTTTTACTTGTATTGATTTTACAAAAAAAACGATCGCCAACACAAACATAGATTTCCATTGTTTTTTTTACCTTAGAGGCAACTAAATACATAAAAATGAAAAAATTAATAATACTATTCGTGGGAGCCTTATTGGTTTCTTGCTCTCAGCCAAATCCAAGTTTTGATGGAAACGTCGATCTTGCCAAATCATGGTTTGAAAAATGGCAAGCAGAAGATATTGATGGGCTTGCTGCAATGATAAGCGATGATGTTGAATGGCAAGGAGCCTTCTATGGTCAGCCACTTATGACAAACAAATCCGATGTTCTCGATTATATCAACGGATGGATTGGTGCAATGGAAGACATCAGCTACACGCCAGAAAACTATTTGCCAGGTGTTGACCCTGAAACCAACATGCCAAATGGTAGTGTGAGAACTTATGGCACTTGGAAAGGGAAAAACACAGCATCTGGGAAAAACTTTGAAGTCCTTTTTTACCACTACATGACGTTTGATGAAAACGGAATGATTATCAATGGCGGTGATTTCGGAGATGCAACAGGAACTGTTGTTGCGGTTTCAGAATAACTCAACTTTTTTTATTCAATTCGCAGGGAGGCATTTTGGCCTCCCTCTGTATTGAAATAGAACATCTATATCATCACGAAAACAATACAAAACAATGAAAAAACTACTCTTAGTATCCCTTTTGGTAATTGGATGTACAATGCCAGAAAACACCAACACGAAGATTGGATACGAAAATGACAACGACACTTCTTACGACATTACCGTTGGCGATATAAGCTCTTTAGAGGTTGTGAAAGCATTTTTTGATGCCTATAACAACAAAGACTTACAAGCGGTATATGATATGGAACACGACGATGTTTTGTTCTACACGCCAAGTGGAAAAACAATAACGAGCAGACAGGAGCACCTTGAGCTGGGTCAAGAGTTTATGGACAACAATAGCATTGCAAAATGGGATATCGTTTGGTCCATGTCTGGTCAGGTTAACTACCCGGAAAACCCAAGTGAAAATTGGGTAACTTCTGGCGTGTTGGTCACCACTGGAAACGAGGACGAAACCACCACAATCAGTAGAGTTGTAGATCTTCAAATCGTTGACGGTAAGGT
>JABHGH010000127.1 GCA_018672145.1 Flavobacteriaceae bacterium | reverse complement strand
TAGTGAATGTGATTGACGGTGAATAAAGAAGATTCTTTGAGGTTTCGATAAGTGTCTCTTGGCACAGTCGTTGGACGCAATACAAAGCCAATCAGAGGAGGATTACTGCCCAAGTGGGTAATGCTGCTAAAGACGGCTAGATTTGTCTTTCCTTCTTTGGATTGGGTTCCGATGAGGTTGGCTGATTTATAGCCTGTACAGCTGTTGATTAGATTGAGACGGAAGATTTTTTCCATCGCATCGATGTCTGATCTTTTGAAGTGCAACATTTCTTTTTTACAAACATAAACAATCTGACGATTTTGTTTTATTTTTGCCAACTTAATGGGGTCATTAACTCAGTTGGTTCAGAGTGTCGCCTTGACAGGGCGGAAGTCATTGGTTCGAATCCAATATGACCCACAATTAAGATGACTTATCAAGTTGAAATCACCCTAAAACCCTTTTCAAGAGGGTTTCATTTGATCACTGATGATATCATTGCGGCACTACCCAATCAGACGGGGATTGTGCATGTGTTTATCAAACACACCTCTGCAAGTCTTACAATCAACGAAAATGCTGACCCGAGCGTACGCTTTGATTTTGAAACCCATTTCAACAAAATGGTCTCAGAGTCTGACGATCATTACACCCACACTTTGGAAGGAAAAGACGATATGACGTCCCACATCAAAAGTAGTATTTTAGGTTCATCGGTGTCATTTCCAATCAAAAATGGGGTTCCTCAACTCGGAACCTGGCAAGGGGTGTATTTGTGTGAACATAGAAACAAGGCAAGTGGGAGAACAATTTTTATCACATGCATCGGATAGCATTTCTGTATGCCATGGGCTATTGATAGCGAGTGGACAAGTTCATTTACTTTCTAAAGAAGTAAACCAATAAGCTCAAAACAATACTGACCAGTATGGAAGTGCCGAGTGGGAAGTAAAACGTCCAATTTTCTCCTCCAAATCGAAAGTCAAGCGGGTTTTTAACGCCATACTTTTCTCCCAATAGTAGTACGCCTCCGATGAGAACAAGAATCAATCCGAGAAATAAAATGGTGCGCCCCATTAGTGAAAAACGTCTACTAATTTTTCGAGTGTAAAACTGCGAGATCCTTTTACGAGCAGCGATGCTTGTCCAAGAGAGGTTTTTGAGAAGTAATCCATGGCCTGGTCAACATTAGAAAAGTACTTGTCAGCTGAAACAAAAGGTGCGAAAGCAGAGCCAACCCAATAGCAATCATCAATCGGAGAGGTATTTGTCCAATCTACGAGTTGTTTGTGTTCGATTTCTGTGTGCTTTCCGAGTTCATTCATTTGTCCAAGAATTGCAATCTTTTTCCCTTCTTTTTTCGAAAAGCTCGTTAGGGCAGCATGCATACTTGTGGGGTTGGCGTTGTAGGCATCAAGGGTAATTTGGAGACCTTTTTTGCGAATGAGTTGGGAACGGTTGTTCTCTGATATATAGGACTCTAGTGCAGTTTTTGCGTTTTGTGATGATACCCCAAAGTAACGACCGATAGCATAGGCAGCCAAGGCATTGTAGCCATTATAAGCCCCGCTGAGTTGGGTTTGTATCTCTTGTTGATCAACCTCAATGCGAATCGCATCTTCTTCAGCGAAAAGAGTTGCAGACAACCTTGCCGATGTGCCTGTTCCATAGGTGATGGGATTTTGCCCTTTGAGCTGTGCCATGATTTTTGAATCGTCGGCATTGGCAAAAATCAGACCGTTTGTGTTTTTGAGATAGTCATAGAGTTCTGATTTGGCTTTGACAACCCCTTCCAAGCTGCCAAATCCCTCAAGATGTGCCTTGCCGAAATTGGTAATCAGCCCAGCATTTGGTTGAGCAATATTGGCCAATAATGCAATCTCACCTGGGTGATTGGCACCCATTTCGACGACACCGATTTCGGTGCCCTCTTCTAACGAAAGCAAGGTGAGAGGAACGCCAATATGATTATTGAGGTTTCCTTGCGTGGCCACAGTCGTGAAGGTAGTGCTTAGCACCGAATGAATGAGTTCTTTGGTGGTGGTTTTTCCATTGCTTCCTGTGAGTGCAATGATGGTAGTTCCGAGATGTGTTCTGTGTTCTGTTGCCAGCTCTTGAAGAGCCACCAACGAATGTGGAACTCGTACAATGCGATCATCTTTAAAGTCGATGTCTTCGTCGATGACAACAGCCGCTGCACCCATTTTAAGCGCTTTTTCTACAAAGGAATTTCCGTTGAAGTTTGGCCCGCTGAGCGCAAAGAATAGTTCCCCTTTTTGTAGTTTTCGAGTATCCGTACAAACTCCACTAGCGTCTCTAAATATGTTGTAAAGCGCTGACATCAGAAGGTGGATAAATAATTGAAGTTTTCCGCTTAATTTTTGGGGATGCCACGAGGTTTACGGCTTTCACTTGTGCTGCCTAGATACGACATGGCACAGCGGAATCCGATGTAATCAGCTGCCAAAAACTCAGGCATATATCGTCGTTGTGCTGGATCGAGCCAGAAAGCACGATCTTTCCAAGATGCTCCTTTAATTACGCGTGTTTTGTCGGAAACAAGTGTAAGTCTTTTTTCTCCTTGCTCTCTTTCTTTTGAAAAAGCGTCTTTATACATTTCTGTTTCATCTCTTTCATACAGCTCATCTCCATCAGCATAAGCGAGATTGTTCGCAGTCAGCCCATTTGAGTTAAGTAATTCTTCTTGACTTTGTATTGACTCAAAGTCATTAGGATTGATATTATCTTTCATGATAGATCCGGGTAACTGGTCGTAAATCGTTCTTCCAGCCGGATTTTTATCATCAAAAAGAGGTTCTGTCGCCACTTTGACTTTTCCGTCTTCAGTAATATAGTTTTGAAAGACATTCCCTCTAAAATAGTTCATGTCGCTAATCTCGTTGTTTGTGATAGGGCGATACACATCAGCAACCCATTCTGAAACGTTGCCCGCCATTCCATAAAGACCGAAATCATTGGGTGGATATTGACGAACGTCAGCAGTTATTTCCGCATCATCATTCGACCATCCAGCAACCCCACTGTAGTCACCACGACCTTGTTTGAAGTTCGCAAGTTGGTCACCAGCATTTCGTTGTTGTGACACTCGCGATGAATCGCCAGACCATGGATATTTTTTCTTACCTTGATATGAATTGTATTCACGAATACCTGCAAGTCCTAAAGCAGCATATTCCCATTCAGATTCTGTGGGTAATCGATATTCCGGAAGTACGATCCCATACTCAACACTCGCATTGGTTACTTTGACCTGATCTTCTTGATCTCCTTCTCCACGAACGGTAATTTGCGCTTCTCTACCAACAAAATCCTGAACATTATTTTCGGTTGCATTCTCAACCTCACTTACATTCTCAGCGTCATAATTTCCTCCATAGACAAGATCAGGTCTTTTCAGATAAGTTTCTGTGTCAAAATTGAGGCCATTTTGAATGCTTTTTGATGTTCTAGCCCCTTTGGCAATCCATCCTTTTTGTTCTAGTATAATTTCATTGACTCTATTGGTTCTCCACTTTGCAAAGTTACTTGCTTGCTGCCAACTCACTCCAACAACAGGGTGTGTTTGAAATGCAGGATGACGCAAATAGTTGTTCACCATATCATCATAAAATCCTAATTGATTTCTCCAAACAAGTGTATCTGGCAAAGCCGATAGATAAATGTCAGGTTGAGAAGCAAACACACGTTTTAACCAATCTAAATATTCAATATACATAAGGTTGGTGACTTCGGTTTCGTCCATGTAAAAAGAACGAACTTGCATTCGTGTTGGTGTATTGTTCCAATCCTTCATCACATCGTCTTGGACACGTCCCTTGGTGAAAGTACCGCCATGCACTAAGATCAAATTAGGTCCTTGAATCTGGTCCTTGTAGTCTTTTCCTTTATAATCAAAACCGCCACTTTCTCCAATTTTCCAACCTGTTGCACTGGATGCGCCATTTTTGAAAGAACCATTGGAGCTACAGCTCATGAATGCACAAGAGATTGCCAACAGAGATATTAGTGAAATGAAGGATTTGCGTTTCATACAAAAACATTTAGGTGTGCAAGATAGTAAATATGTGTAAATTTGCTTATCATATTCGTAGATTATATTTAAATAACGATAAATTTCAGTCATTATTTTATTTTATTTTTTTTCGGGTACTAGAATCAAATCTTTTGCGTTATAAAATTTGTATGCGTTTATTGATCCTTTTTGTACTCCCAACTTTCCTTTGGGCTCAACAGCGTGATTTTCATTTGAATTGGGATGGATTTGCCCAAGTTCAGGTTCTTGAGGATGTTCTAAACATTCCCCAGCCAAAGGGGTATTCCATTTTTTTTGATGAGACAACAAACGCTTTCTCTACTGGAATCACTATCGAAATCGATGACCCAACAAACAGTCAATTTGTAATTAAAAACATTCAATCTGTCAAAATTCCACATGAACAAATTGGCGATTTACTTGCTAATGAATTGCCTTCATCTCCAGATCTTAGTATTCACAAAACTAAAATTAGATTTTCTCACCAAGTGTATATCCGTTTAGAACCGTTTTTTGTTGTCAATGGTTTTATACATGCAGTCAAGAACTTTTCGTTGGTCTCTCAATATGCTAGCTCCAGTCATCATCAAGCGGTACAAAGCGATTTCTCCCTTCCGAACACACTGCCTCAGAGTGGCTATCGTTTTGAAGTCGCCCATACAGGTATTCATAAAATCACAGGTAAATTTCTCCGTGATTTGGGTGTTCCAATCGGAACGGTTAACCCTCAGAAATTAAAAATTTTCGGGCTTGGTGGAACAATGCTCCCACTTAAAAATGGCGCAGCTGCCAATGTGAACGTTGGAATGTCAGAAAACCCACTTCAATTGGTTGGTATGGATGATGGTCATTTTGACGATAATGATTACATCCTTTTTTATGCAAAAGGGTTGGGCGAGTGGAATGAAGAAAGTAACACGGCGATCAATCTTTTTCAGGATCGAGCAAACTATATTCTTTCCCATGATGGTGAAGCTGGCTTACGTGTCAATACACTTGCCTCTTTACCTTCTACATCGACACACCAAACAAGGGGAGAGTCAACAGTTCATTTCGAAGAAGACAAAACAAACATTGCACAAATGGGAAGAGTTTGGTTGGGGGATTCCTTTCTAAACAACACCTCTCGTGTTTATCCAATTAACCTAGAGGGGTATGCTCCTGGGACGAGTGTGGAACTCACAGTTTCTGGGGCGGGTGTTTCAACAAATAGCAGCCAGTTGACCGTCAGCATTGATGATGTGAATTTTGATATTTTTTTAAATTCAACCCAAACTCTTGTCAAAGCTTTTCTTAATCGAGAAACGGAAAATTTTATACCGCGCAATAGTGATATGCAAGTAGAGGTTCTCTATAATTCCTTTGGTTTGACTTCTGCTATTGGATATCTCGATTATATCCGTGTCAATTATCAACGCTCATTGGATGGAAATCTTGGTCAATTTGGTTTCACACCACTGACCACAGAAACCCATCGTGCCTCGAATGCAGATGCCATCTGGGAGCTCTACGACGACGGAAGCATTTCGGTATATCAATCCAATGGTGCTGACATCTATTTTACCCCAAGTAAAAATGTGACCAGGCTCCATCTATACAACGAAAACGATGCTCATGCACCCATGCGTAGTGATTTGGGCGACAGCTTTACCTCTCCAAATCTTCGTGAGCAACTGATCAATGGGGCGGAATACATCATTATTGCCCAGGAAGAATTTGTGGAAGAAGCGAACCGACTAGCAATGCATCACCGAACCCACACAGGATTACAAACCCAAGTGTTGCTACTTTCGGACATTTATGATGACTTTAACGCTGGAAATATAGACATTGCTGCCATTCGTAATGCCATTCGATATGCATACTTTAACAACACGGACGAAAACAAACCTAAATATATCTGTTTGTTTGGAGACACAAGTTACGATTACAAAGACCGTGTTTTAGGCAACAACAATATCGTGCCTACTTTTCAAGCACTCCAAAGTTTCCATTTGGCAAACAGTTATATGTCTGATGATTTTTATGCTATGATGGATGATGACGAGGGGAATTTGGGTTATGCAGACCGAATGGATATTGCGGTTGGACGAATATTATTTGACACGAAAGATGGTGCCCTCGCTGTTGTGAATAAAGCCATTGATTATAGTTTGTCCTATGGTGATTGGCAAAACACATTGACCATATTGTCTGATGATCCAGACCAAAGTTGGGAGAACGTTATACAAGAAAAATTGGATGATTTGGGCGAAGAGATCATTTTGCACAAACCGTTTATAAATTTGCAAAAAATTCATTCCGACAGCTATGAGCAAGTTGTTTCAGCATCTGGCAACCGTTACCCAGGAGTTAATGAAGCCTTGGAAAATCAATTTACTCAAGGAACTCTTGCCATTAATTATTTTGGGCATGGAGGAGAAACAGGACTTTCGTCAGAGTCAATTTTTGACAGAGAGTTTGCCGACCGTTTGTATCACCCAGGGAAGTATCCGCTTTTTGTCACGTCCACTTGTGAGTTTAGTCGCTTTGACAACCCTGAAGAATATACAGTTGGAGAGGCCAGTTACGCCAATCCGGCAGGTGGCGTCATCGGATTGATTTCGACCACAAGGCAGATTTATGTCACCAATGGAATTAATTACAATAAAATTATTGCGAAATATTTGTACGCACTTGACTCTGACGAGTACACAACAATATCTGAAGCTTTGCGGTTGGCTAAAAATGAATTTTCAGGAACTTCTCAAAGGCGAATTGTATTTTACATCGGTGACCCTGCCCTCAAATTGGCGATCCCCAGCACCAAGGTTGATCTCACACATTTTAATGGAAGTCTAATAGCTGAGTTGAGCGACGAGCACAAGCAAATGAGTGCGCTAGATCGTGTGAACCTCGCTGGTCAAGTCTCGGACGCAGATGGAAATCTTCGCAGCGATTTTGACGGGGAGATTGTAGTTACAATTTTTGACAAAGGGATTCAAAAAACCACTCTAGGCAATGACGGCAATGGAACCTTTACTTATAACGCACTTGGGAATGTTGTTTTTAAAGGAAATGCTGAGGTCGTTGATGGGTTCTGGGATCTAGAGCTTGTGATCCCAAAAGACATTTCACTACCCAACGGACAGGCCCGCATCAGTTTGTATGCTGTTAACAACGAGAGAATCAACAAATTAACGGGACTGTCAAACGATTTATTTATCGGAGGCATAAATGACAATCCAGAGAATGATAATTTGGGACCAACCATTGAACTCTTTTTGGATAATGAGAATTTTGAAAGTGGAGATTTAACGGGGTCGAACCCAAAGTTGATTGCCAATTTTCATGACGAAAACGGAATTAATACCTCAGGTGGTTTAGGTCATGAACTCTTGGCTGTTTTGGACGGAGTAACCCAAAAACCGATCATTCTCAATAATTTTTATCGAACAAATCTGAGTGATTTTCGTTCCGGATCGCTCGATTATGTGTTTAGTAATTTAAGCTCTGGAAATCATACTCTTTCCGTTACGGCTTGGGATACTTACAATAATTTTTCAACCCAAACTATTGATTTTGTTGTCTCTGATAAAAATAATATTATTATTAGTAGCATCTATAATGTACCTAACCCTTTCCAAACTAAAACCACGTTTTGGATCAATCATAACAAGCCTAGAGAACTTCTTGAAGCAAATGTTGTCATCCATGACATCAGCGGAAAAAAAGTATGGGCTCACACACAAACTTTGTACTCAGGAGACAGCGGAAGCAGCGAAATTACTTGGGATGGTAAATCGTACAATGGTGTAGTCTTAAACAAAGGAGTATATTTGTGTACGATTAGTTTAAAATCTACGTTATCTAATACAAATTTCACAGAAAGTCATAGAATTATATTACACTAATATTCAAAATGAAGAAAATCACCTTTATTATTTTAATGCTAGTTTCAGCAATTGCGTTCTCCCAAAACCGAGTAATTACAACTGGCGTTCCCTTTTTGTTAATTACATCCGACGCAAGATCTGCAGGTATGGGTGAGCAAGGAGTTGCCACATCACCAGATGCATATTCACAAAACTGGAACCCATCAAAATATACTTTTGCGTCTAATCAATCAGGACTGGGAATTAGCTACACGCCATATTTGAGTCAGTTGGTCAACGATATTTTCCTGTCCAATATCAACTATTATGCGGTAACGTCTGAGCGTTCTGCATGGGCTGCAAGCTTAAAGTATTTTAGCTTGGGTGAAATTGAGCTAGGGCAAACTCCTGCGGATTTCATCAACCCACTCATTGAGCGTCCAAACGAATTTGTTGTTGATTTTTCCTACGCACTAAAACTTAACGAGTCTTTTTCGTTGGCTGTTACCGGAGCATTTGTGAATTCGGACCTAAAAATTGGATCTTCTTTTGATGACGCGTCCTCTGCTAGCACGGTTTCTTTTGGTGTTTCGGGGTATTATCAATCCAAACAAAGTTCATTTGAATCTTTTGAAGGAAAGTGGCGTAGTGGATTTTACCTCAGCAACTTGGGACCTAAACTTTCGTATGAAAAAGATGGCTTCTCTGATTATTTACCTACCAATCTTAAACTTGGTGGTGGATTTGACTTCATTTTTGATGCATATAACACTGTAACTCTTTCTCTAGAATTGAACAAGCTTCTTGTGCCAACACCTAGCGAGCCAATTTATGGAACAGACACTGATGGAGGACAAATTATCGAAGGTTACACTCAACCAGATGTGAGTTTTTTGAGTGGTATCTTTAAGTCCTTTGGAGATGCTCCTGATGGTTTTGGTGAAGAGTTGAAAGAATTTACGTGGGCACTTGGCGCAGAATTTAACTACAACAATGCTTTTGCACTTCGTACGGGATATTTTAATGAGCATGAGGATAAAGGCGCTCGAAAATTCATAACGCTTGGCGCTGGATTTAAATACAACCTGATTGATATTGACTTGTCGTATCTGATTTCCGCAACCAAAGTGATCAATCCGTTGGAAAATACACTTCGTTTTGCATTGACATTTAACTTTGGTGACACACGAGAAAACTAGAGATTATCAACATTGTTTGAATAAACACTGTTCCCGTTTTTTCACAAAGTGGGAAAGCATTACCTTTGCATTTTAATAGCGGGTGTAATCGAAAGATATTGATTCTATGAAAGAAGTAACCAAAGACACTTATTTAAATTGGTACAAGGATATGCTCTTCTGGCGTAAATTTGAAGATAAACTTGCTGCCGTTTATATTCAACAAAAAGTACGTGGATTTTTACACCTATATAACGGTCAAGAGGCTGTCCTTGCAGGCTCACTCCACGCAATGGATTTGACCAAAGACCGCATGATTACTGCTTATCGAAATCACGTACAGCCAATCGGAATGGGAGTTGACCCCAAAAAAGTAATGGCTGAGCTGTATGGTAAAGCAACAGGAACTTCACAAGGACTTGGTGGATCGATGCACATTTTCTCAAAAGAACACCGATTCCACGGAGGACACGGGATTGTTGGAGGCCAGATACCACTTGGTGCTGGAATGGCTTTTGGCGACAAATATCATGGGAGTGATGCGGTAACTCTCTGCTACATGGGAGACGGAGCAGTCCGTCAGGGTTCGCTTCATGAAACTTTAAACCTTGCCATGCTGTGGAAACTTCCCGTAGTGTTTATTGTCGAAAACAACGGATATGCGATGGGAACTTCTGTAGAAAGAACAGCAAGCCACACAGATATTTGGAAACTCGGACTTGGTTATGAGATGCCGTGCGGCCCAATCGACGGAATGGATCCAGTCAAGGTTGCAGAGGGAATCTCAGAAGCGATTCAAAGAGCTCGTAAAGGAGATGGCCCTACTTTCTTAGAGGCAAAAACATACCGCTATCGTGGACATTCAATGTCAGATGCGCAACATTACCGCACAAAAGATGAAGTCAATGAATATCGAAAGATTGACCCTATTACTCAAGTGCGTGAACATATTGTAAAAAATGAATTTGCATCCGAAGAGGATCTCGATAAAATTACTGCTGATGTCAAGGCACGTGTGCAAGAATGTAGCGAATTTGCTGAATCTTCACCTTATCCAGACACTTCGTTGATGTATGATGCAGTTTACGAACAAAAAGATTATCCATTTTTAGCACATAAATTATAATATGGCGATTGTAGTTAACATGCCGCGGTTGAGCGACACCATGGAAGAAGGAACGGTTGCATCGTGGTTAAAAAAAGTTGGAGAAAAAATTGAGGAAGGCGACATTCTAGCGGAGATCGAAACCGACAAAGCAACAATGGAATTCGAGTCTTTCAATGAGGGATATCTGCTTCATATTGGAGTGGCGGAAGGTGAAACCGCCGTCGTCGATAGCTTGCTTGCTATTATTGGAGATCAAGGCGAAGATATCAGTAGCTTGCTCACGAGTGAAAGCGCAGAAGAAAAAGTATCAGAAGAAGTCAATGATGCACCTGAAGAAGCAAACAAATCTGCTGCAAAATCTGCTCAAATTCCAGCCGACGTAGAGGTGGTCAAAATGCCTCGATTGAGCGACACTATGGAAGAAGGCACGGTCGCTTCATGGCTTAAAAATGTAGGGGACAAGGTTGAGGAAGGCGATATTTTAGCTGAAATCGAAACTGATAAAGCAACAATGGAATTTGAATCGTTCTATAACGGAGAACTTTTACACGTAGGTGTGCAAGTCGGAGAATCTGCCGTTGTTGACAGTTTGTTGGCAATCATTGGGCCAAGTGGAACAGATGTTTCCGCAGTCATCGCTTCAGCTTCTGCTGGTGTACCTCCTTCAGTTGCGGAGGAACCAGTATCAACTCCTGCTGTGCCAAGTCCAACACAAACAACATCAGCACCACCGCCAACACCATCAACAACAAGTGACAGTGGTCGCATTATGGCTTCACCACTTGCCAAGCGTATTGCTGCTGAAAAAGGAATTGACTTAGGACAAGTGATAGGGTCAGGAGAACACGGACGAATTGTCAAGCGAGATGTTGAGCAGTTTGTCCCTAGTTCAGCACCCGTTGCTGCAGGACCTTTTGTGCCAAAAGGACAAGAGTCTTCAGAAGATATTCCAAATTCTCAAATGCGTAAAGTTATTGCGAAGCGCCTGGCAGAATCCAAATTCTCCGCTCCCCATTACTATTTATCTGTCGAGTTTGACATGGATCCTGCTATTGCCTTTCGTAAACAATACAACGAATTACCAGACATCAAGGTGTCTTTTAACGATATTGTTGTAAAAGCAACGGCCTTAGCTTTGAAACAACACCCGCAAGTCAACTCCCGTTGGTTTGACGATCGCATGCAACTCAACCACCACGTACATATTGGTGTGGCTGTCGCTGTTACTGATGGACTAGTTGTCCCTGTCGTTCGTTTCACTGATGAAATGGCGCTTCCTCAGATTGGTGCACAAGTAAAAGACTACGCCGTTCGTGCAAGAGACAAAAAACTTGCACCCAATGAAATGG
>JABHGH010000139.1 GCA_018672145.1 Flavobacteriaceae bacterium | reverse complement strand
AGGAGGTTGCTCTAGCGGAAATTGAAGGAATAGTGTTGCGTCATTTTCCGTAGTCTTTATATAAGGATTAACTTCTTGAGGAAGCCATTGCAACGCCCGATCTCTCTCCGCTACCAAATCCATTTGGGATGGATCTTGCGTTAACATTCGTCGCCAATTGGTTTTATCATTATAATGTTCTTTTAAAGCGACCTCCGTGATGCCTGCCAAATATCGGTTGGGCACTTCCACAATTGGAATGGTTTGATGCGCTCCTTGATCGATCCAACGCGTGGGGACTTGTGTCTTTCTGGTTACACCTACTTTAAGTCCACTTGAAACAGCCAAATAAACAACATGAGGTTGGAGTTGCACTTTCTTTTCATAGGCCAAATCACGATCTTCAATGTCTAAATGGGCTTGACTCAGTTCTGGCCGCATGATCCAGTCCCCAGCCGTAGGAGTCTCAAAGAAACATCGCTTGCAAAACCCTTGACGAAAAATGGTTTCGTTGCTACCACAGTTCAAACAGCAATAGCCAGTATGTGTAAAGGTGATCGTTTTGCCTATAAGCTCATTGACACGAACAAACATTGAGGGGAAAGTTAGATAGTATCGTATCGGGTTATTCAATTCTGTTTTCATCTTAACTAAAACACCTTCCATCATCGTATTTTTTTCTTTATTTTTGTCATAAATATAATCTTTTATGCCCATCCCCCTGCTTCATTCTGTTTTGTCATGGTTTCTCAAAAAGAGAATACATCAGATTGAGCTTTTTCTCAAATACCCAAATGAGGTGCAAGGGGAGTTGCTCAACAAACTTGTCAACCAAGCCAAAAACACTTGGTTTGGAAAAACACATGGGTTTTCTTCGATTAAAAACTATACGCAATTTGCCGAGCAAGTTCCTATCGCAACCTACGAGGACTTATACCCTCTTATTGATCGAACACGTAAGGGAGAACAAAATTTGTTTTGGCCCTCTACAATAAAATGGTTTGCAAAATCGAGCGGAACAACCAACGCAAAAAGCAAATTTATTCCTGTTTCAAAGGAAGCGCTCAACGAATGCCATTTCAAAGCAGGTAAGGATATGCTAAGTCTTTACTTTAACAATAACCCTACTTCTAAACTGCTTCAAGGAAAGGCATTACGTCTTGGGGGAAGCAAGTCTTTGTATGAGGAAAACGATACCTATTTTGGTGATCTGTCTGCTATAATCATTGAAAATCTACCGCTTTGGGCTGAACTTGTCAGCACGCCAAACCATCGGGTTTCGATGATGGAAGAATGGGAAACAAAAATAGAGGCAATCATCAGTGCCTGTGTCAACGAGGATGTCGCCTCTTTGGCAGGTGTTCCCTCTTGGATGTTGGTGCTACTCCAAAAGATTCAAGCCAAAACAGGGAAACAAAACCTTCTTGAACTCTGGCCAAATGCTGAAGTTTATTTCCATGGAGGGGTGAATTTTAATCCGTACAGAAATCAATATCAGCAATTGTTTCCTAGTGATCATTTTAAGTACTACGAAATTTATAATGCTTCGGAGGGGTTCTTTGGAATTCAAGACCAAAACAACGCTGACGAATTACTGCTGATGTTAGATTACGGTATTTTTTATGAATTTATACCGATGGATACTTTTGGCACTGCAGATCAAAAAGTAATTCGATTGACGGAAGTGGAAAATGGTAAAAGCTATGCGGTGATACTGACGACCAATGCGGGGCTATGGCGCTATCAAATTGGAGATACCATCCGCTTTACTTCAACCAGCCCATACCGCTTCAAAATCACAGGACGAACCAAACACCATATCAATGTTTTTGGAGAAGAGCTCGTTATTGAAAATGCTGAAACCGCTTTAGCAGATGTGTGTAGCAAACACCAGGCTACAATGATTGACTTTACAGCAGGTCCTGTTTTTATGGATGGTAAGACAAAAGGAAAGCATGAATGGATTATTGAGTTTAGCAATGCGCCAAAAGATGCAGATCATTTTGCTCATGACCTTGACAAACGCTTACAAGAGCTCAATTCTGACTACGAAGCAAAGAGATATAAGGACATAACACTTGCTCCTTTGACCATGCATAAAGGGAGAGAGAAGTTGTTTCACGACTGGTTAAAAGACAAGAATAAATTGGGTGGTCAGAACAAAATTCCACGCCTTTCAAATTCGCGAGATTTTTTAGAAACCCTGTTGGCTATGAATGCCTAAGAAACTGCTTTGAGCGCTTGAAGTTTTGATTTGTTCAACTTTTCAACTGCATACGATTTTGAAATTCGAAGTTCTTTTTCTTCGGAGCCTGGAAGTTCAAACATTGCATCTGTAAGGACTGCCTCACATAGAGACCGTAAGCCACGAGCACCAAGCTTGTACTCTACCGCTTTGTTGACAATAAAATCTAATGCTCCATCTGAAATAGAAAAAGAAATTTCATCTAAATCAAAGAGGGCTTTATATTGTTTAATAATCGCATTTTTTGGTTTCGTAAGTATCGCACGAAGCGCTTGAGCGTCCAACGATTCCATGTGCGTAATCACAGGTAATCTTCCGATAATTTCAGGAATGAGTCCAAACGATTTTAAATCGGAGGGAACAATATAGGAAAGCAAGGTGTTTCCGCCATAGTGGTCTCCTTTTTTAGCAGCACTATAGCCCACCGATTGCATATTAAGGCGTTTTGAAATGTGCTTTTGGATCCCGTCAAAGGCACCACCCGCAACAAAAAGAATGTGCTCTGTGTTGATTTCAATAAACTTTTGATCTGGGTGCTTACGTCCTCCTTTGGGGGGAACATTGACAACAGTTCCCTCCAGAAGTTTGAGTAAAGCCTGCTGCACACCCTCACCCGAAACGTCTCGTGTGATCGAAGGATTATCGCTTTTTCGAGCAATCTTATCGATCTCATCAATAAAAACGATTCCTTTTTCAGCTTTACTTTGATCATAATCAGCCGCTTGAAGCAATCGAGTAAGAATACTTTCAACATCTTCTCCGACATAGCCTGCTTCAGTAAGAACTGTAGCGTCGACAATTGCCAATGGAACATTGAGCATTTTGGCAATGGTCTTGGCCATCAACGTCTTTCCTGTCCCCGTTTCGCCAACCATCAAGACATTACTCTTCTGGATTTCAACATCACTTTTAGGTTGGAGCAAACGCTTGTAGTGATTGTATACAGCAACAGATAATACCCGTTTGGTATAGTCCTGTCCGATGACATAATCATCTAAAAAAGCTTTGATCTGCTTGGGTTTACGCAAAGAAACGTCTTCCCGATTTACTTCGGCGACATTATGTGACGTTTCTTCGTGGATAATGCCATTGGCTTGTTCGATGCATCGATCACAAATGTGTGCGTCCAAACCTGCAATCAAGAGGTTTGTATCGTCTTTCTTTTTACCGCAAAAGGAACAGCTAAGTTCTTTATTTTCCATGGGGTGGGATTTAATTCCTTACTAAGACTTCGTCAATCATACCATAAACCTTTGCTTCTGGAGCTTTCATCCAGTAATCGCGATCTGAATCATCATGAACCTTGTCGTATTTCTGACCAGAATGTTTGGCAATAATTTCGTAGAGTTCTTTTTTGAGTTTCAAAATTTCTCGTGCAGTAATTTCGATATCCGAGGCCTGACCTTGTGCGCCGCCTAAAGGTTGGTGAATCATTACACGTGAGTGTGTGAGGCCCGAACGCTTTCCATCAGCACCTGCGCAAAGAAGAACAGCAGCCATCGACGCTGCTATACCAGTGCAAATCGTTGCCACATCAGGGCCAATAAACTGCATGGTGTCGTAGATGCCCAAACCAGCATAAACGCCTCCTCCTGGAGAGTTGATGTAAATCTGTATATCTTTATTTTTATCGGTACTCTCCAAAAACAATAGTTGCGCCTGAATGATATTGGCGACACTATCGTTAATAGCAGTTCCCAAAAAGATGATACGGTCCATCATCAAACGTGAAAACACATCCATTTGCGCCACATTCATTTGGCGTTCTTCAATGATGTATGGTGTCATACTACTGACCAACTGATCGTAGTACAAACTGTTGATTCCGTGATGCTGAATCGCGTATTTTTTAAACTCTTTTCCGTGGTCCATTGTGCTTGTTATGGTTTAAAGATAGAAAATTTATGATTTGTATGCCTGTTTGATAAAATCTTCGTAGCTCACTTTCTTTGTTTTCAAGTTCGCTTCTGCACGAAAAAGATCAGTCATTTTTTTACTCATCAACTGGTCTGATATCCGTTTTACTTCCTCCTGATTCCCCAAGATTCTAGCGGCAATATCGTTGAGTTCATTTTCATCGACATCGCTGCGACCAAACTGTAACATTTGTGTTTTTATCATGTCCTTGGCAAAACTTTTGATTTGATCAAGGTCAATCTTCAGATCATACTGCTCCGCCAATTTGGATTCGATAAGCTGGTAGCGAATGCCACGTTCTGCTTTGTCATATTCCTCAACAGCTTGCTCTTCAGTCAGTTGGTTTTCCCCTGCAGTCTGCATCCATTTTTTAAGAAACGCAGCAGGCAAGTCAAATTTTGTATTGTCAATAAGATGCTCCGTCACATCGTTGAGCATCTTTTGGTCGGACTGATTCGCAAACTGTCGCTCCGCATCAGTTGTGAGTTTTTCCTTAAGCTCAGAGACATTCTTTACAGCGTCTTTACCCATCACTTTGTCAAAAAACTCTTGATCCATGTCTGCCAATTCTCTTTTGTTGATTTCAGCAATTGTACACTTAATCTCAATGGAAAGGCCCTTTGCCTTGTCAGAATCAATCCCTAAAACGTGCATCAACTTTTGATCGTCTTCAAAAAGTCCTTTTGTCTTTAGCGCAATGCTATCATCAACTTTAGCGCCGATAAGTTTTTTTCTTTGCGCTCTACTTTTTATATCATCCACGAGGAATGTAGATTTGTTATCCACTCCTTCTCCGTCAAACTGAGCTGTGACTTCAACATCCGCAGAAACAGAGTCTACGGGGTGTAAGCTTCCATACTGACTACGCATCCGATCGATTTGCTTATCGATGGTCTCGGCGTCGGCAATGATCTCATATTGTGTGACAGACTTGCGACCTTTGAGTTTTACTTCAAATTCGGGACTCAATCCCAATTCAAAATCAAACAGCATTGTATCGGCTTCCCAGTCAAAGTCTTCACGTTCTACTGGCAAAGGGTTGCCAAGAAGTGCAATCTTTTCTTCGCTGATATACTTCGATAACGATTCTTGAAGGATTTTGTTTGTTTCATCCGCTTTAACGGCAGAGCCATATTGCTTTTTGATCAATCCCATGGGCACATTCCCTTTGCGGAAGCCAGGAATGTCGGCGCGTTTTCGATAGGAAGTGAGTACAGACTCAATCTTTGGTGCCAAATCCGACTTGTCGATGGCGATAGTGATTACTGCATTTAGGGCGTCAACGTCTTTACGCGTTACTTGCATAGCTATTCTTTTTAAGGAAGCGCAAAAGTACTTTTTTTCTGCGCCTTTAGCAAGAGTTAGGTAATCTCCAAAAAATCAAGCTTATGAATCGTTGTTAATCTGAAAAACTAATTTCATCGGTTTGTTGGGTAAATGTGATGTTCGACTCTAAGTGACGACCAGCGTAAATACAGCGGTATCGGGAATGTGGGTGGAGTTAGTCAGGTCGAGTTGCCAATTTAAATAGCTCCATTTATGTTCTTTGTATTGCTCCAATAATGCTTCTACAGTGAGGCCAGTTTCTTCATCATATCCCCAATAAACATACTTACTTATTTCATTTAAGATTTGATTTTGAATTTTAGAATCATTCTCATCCATAAATTCATATAACTCTTCTGTTTCTGTTTCAAAGAGGTTTGTGTTTTGATTAAATTTTAAGGATAATAATTTATGTTCCCATTCACCTGAACCTGTTGAATTAGAATAATTACCTGTTATATCAAAATTTTCATCATAATTTAACTTACTATAAAACTCACCGTATGTTCTTCCACCTTCGTAACCTAATGCAACTAAATAAACATAATCCCCTACACTTTTTTTAATTATTAAAGTGTGAAAACTATCATCATCATTGAACGATTGATCAGGTAAATTAAAAAAGTCTTTTTGCCTATAAAGATCTTCTCCATCCTCCAAAAAATAAAAAGATTTAGTAAATACATATGGAAAATGATTTTGAATCAAAATCTTTTTATAATTAACATCTATTTCACTAAACAATTTATTGATTTTTGAGGAAGATGTAACCATGATAATGTTCTACCTATTTAATTATTATTAAACTAGTTTTATTTTTTGATTTTGATATATGAAAGTTTAAACGAGATTCTATTACCTTCAAAATATTGGTTTTACTCATGTTTACAATAAGTAGTTCATTAACCTGTATCAAGTTTATAGTTTTTTTGGTTAAGTTTTTAATTATTCCAAAAATAATCTCAATCTCCTTATTTTCATCCTTCCCAACGATACTTAATTTAGTTTTATAATCTGAGTTATTTATTGGAGTTACAGTAACTTCATCTATATATACTTTTTTTCTATATAATTGTTGTACAAAATTTGAGATTAACCATTGTTGTAATTCCAAATCACTTAACGAAAAGATATTAATATCAGAAATTATAATTTCATTTTTTAAATCTCCAATTAAATCCATTTTTCAGTTAATTAATACTAGTTATTAGGTATTTAATACCCCCAAATTCGAATAATTCACCCTCAGATTTAAATCTCATTAGTTTACCAAGAGGAGAATTAAAATAAGTAAGTGAGTACCCTTCTTCAAATACTACCTCCCCATCTTTGGTGTCTGTTAGAATTTTCTTTTGTTGAATTTTACCATCTTCTGATTCAAATCTAACCTTAGAGTTTAAATCAACAACCTTAATTCCATCATCTATGGATTCTTTCCACTCTTTAAATGAAAAAAAATCATTAAAAAACTTCAATTCTCCTT
>JABHGH010000126.1 GCA_018672145.1 Flavobacteriaceae bacterium | reverse complement strand
AGCCAACGAATCGGGTGGCGTTTTTAATGCACTCATACTACGCATTTCTTCTACACTAACTGTTTGGAATTCTTTCCCCAGGAACAGATTGGGATCTACAACATAAAGATGATGCATTTCATACGATGCCTTGCTAAATTCATGTATTGACTTATGGCCTTCAGCAACAAAAAGATTGGCTTTATCTCTCTGTTTTTTTTGAGCCAATTGGCACACAAATTTTATTTGACTTTTGCTAACCATGCAAATGATGTATTTTTGGGTTTTGATGTTCCACTTGAAACAACATACAACAAAAATACTATTATTCCTTTGCATAGTCGCAATGACGTCGGGTTGTCGCGTAGCAAAAACGCTTGAAGACGATCAGTATCTACTAGGACATCACACTTTTTTTTACAATGGTAATCGCATTTTCGCTGACTCCATTCAGCAATTGGTATCACAACGACCCAACAAACGAATCTTAGGTTTTCCTTTACGTTTGTTTATTCATCAATCGGCAAATGTGAACACTTCAGAAGATTTTGATGCTTGGTTGCAAAAGAGACCCAATCGGCAGAAAAGGATGAGAGCCATTTGGTCACAAAAACAAATTGACCAAATGCGTGCTTACAAAGAGCAATTCCAAGAATGGAAAATAAGAAACGGTGAACCGCCATCTTTAATCAACTCCCTTACTTTTGAAGAATACGCAAATACCATAAACACCTATTTGTCAAATAAGGGATATTTTAAAGCCAAAACAACCATCACAAAAGAGCTAAAGAGTGAGCGGAAAAAAACCGTTAACCTTGTTTACGACATTCAATCAGGACTTCCTTACTATCTCGACTCTATTTCTGTTCAAATTCAAAGTCCCATTATTGACTCCTTGTACCGTCTATCTTCGGATCAATCCATTTTAAAAAAAGGAAATCAATTTAACACGCTAGACTTTGAAGCAGAGCGAAATCGGCTTTATGAGTATTTTAAAAATAAAGGGGTATATAATTTTCAATTGAATGCCATCGACTTTGAAATTGGGTGGGACACACTAGGAACTGACTTCCAACTTCCTGTGAAATTGTTTATCCAAGATTTTAGAAGAAACTCCGAAAATGGAATTCTTTTGGAACCATACACCCAGAAAAAAATCAGCTCTGTTTCTGTCTACACAGCACCCAAAAGCGAAGTGACTAGGCAAAAAACATATGATGACATACAATTTTTAGAATCCCCCAAAAAACGATTTAACACCAAAGTATTATCGGGGATGATTCAAGTGCGTCCAGATGAGCTATATAGTGACATTTCACGTACCAAAACACTTCGGCAACTAAATCGTCTTGGCATATTTGAGTATCCAACAATTAATTATGCATATAAAGACTCTCTAAATGATGCGCTAGATGTTTCTATTTATCTTCGTCCCAGAGAACGATTTGAGTTAGAATTTGGATTAGATTTTACCCAGTCCAATATTCAAGACCAAGGGATTGCTTTTAATAGCGGCTTGAATGTTCTCAATATTTTTGGAGGTGCTGAGAATTTAGAAATCGGTGTTCGCGGAACTATTGGACGCTCCGCCAACGACGTTATTTCGGAAATTGGTGGTGATGTAAAGTTGAGAATTCCCAAAATTTTAAGTCCTAGATTTATTTCAAAACTAATTTCTGGAGACCAAGAACCAACAACATTTCTGAGTTTTGGCACTGCCTTACAAGACAACATTGGACTCGACAAGCAAACCTACTCCTCTGGCATTCAATACAGGTGGGAAACCAAAGCAAACAATCGCGTTGATTTCACACTCCTTGACCTCACGTTAGTCAACAACCAAAATGTCCTTAACTACTTTAACATTTATACAAATGCCTACTCTCAGATTAATGAATTAGCAAAAACAACGCCTGGAACATCTTCCTTTTTTGACGGTCAAAACCTTAGTATCCCTAACGGAACTGCTTCATTCATCGACTACGTGTTATCACAAAACTCACCGATCGAAGCTAATAGCTCTTCCTACCTCAAGGTTCAAAGAGTGGAAGAACGCAGAAAACGATTAACGCAAAACAACTTAATTGTCGGGTCGAGCTATGATTTTTTGCGTAACACCCAAACTAACTTTTTTGACGAGAACTTCACTCAGTTACGTTTTAAAATTGAAACTGCGGGCAATATTATAGGTCTATTGGCTGACGCCTTAAAATTAGAAGAACAAAATGGAATCAACTATCTGTTCAACTTACCTTACAGTCAATACATCAAAGGGGAGTTTGATTATATCCAGCACTGGTTGGTCAGTGAATCATCCGTCTTTGCACTGAGAAGTTTTGTTGGACTCGCCATACCGTTTGGTAACGCAAAAAGTATTCCATTTAGCCGTTCTTATTTTTCAGGAGGGGCAAATGACAATAGAGCTTGGGAAGTGTATCGTCTCGGGCCAGGAAGTAGTTTTTCTGGGAATGAATTTAACGAAGCAAACTTTAAATTGGCATTGAATCTAGAATATCGGTTTGATATTTTTGGCTCGTTCAAAGGGGCTTTATTTGCTGATGCTGGTAACATTTGGAATGTTGCTGATGACGTAACTGATCCCAAACGAAGATTTGATGGTTTTAAGGATCTTGATGAAATCGCAATTGGGACAGGTTTTGGGCTTAGATATGACTTTGGATTGTTTATATTTAGATTAGATGCCGGGTTTAAGACACACAATCCATCACTAGAAAAAAGCAAGAGATGGCTCACAGACATGCAGTTCAAAAAGGCCAACTTTACAATCGGAATCAATTATCCTTTTTAAAGGCCAAATTTTATACTATTTTTGCCCGCGATATAAACAAACAACTATCAATGAGTCACGCAATTAAGCCTGGTGTTATTACTGGGAAACAAGTTCAAGAAGTCTTTCAACTAGCCAAAGAAAAAAAGTTTGCACTTCCTGCTGTAAACGTCATCGGATCAAGTTCCATCAATGGAGTTCTTGAAACCGCTGCAACATTAAACGCACCAGTAATTGTGCAATTTTCAAACGGAGGAGCACAGTTTAACGCTGGAAAAGGCCTGTCCAATGAAGACCAAAAAGCTGCTATCGTTGGAGCAGTTGCTGGAGCAAAACATGTTCATGAACTCGCAGAGGCCTATGGTGCTGTTGTGATTCTACACACAGACCACGCAGCCAAAAAACTCCTTCCTTGGATTGATGGCTTGCTTGATGCTAGCGAAAAACATTTTGAAGAAACTGGAAAATCTCTTTTCAGCTCGCACATGATTGATCTTTCTGAAGAGCCATTAGAAGAAAATATTGCAACCTGTAAAGAATACCTAAAACGGATGGCAAAAATGGACATGACTCTTGAAATAGAGCTTGGCGTCACTGGTGGAGAAGAAGATGGTGTTGACAATACAGATATCGACAGTTCAAAACTATATACACAACCCGAAGAAGTCGCCTATGCTTTTGAAGAGCTTTCTCAAGTGAGTGACCAGTTTACCGTTGCTGCTGCGTTTGGTAATGTTCACGGTGTATACAAACCGGGGAACGTTAAGCTAACTCCTAAGATTTTAAAGAATTCACAAGAGTTTGTCAGCAACAAATACGGAGTTGAACACAACAATATTGACTTTGTTTTTCATGGTGGATCTGGCTCTACAATTGAAGAGATTCGTGAAGCGATCGGATATGGTGTCATCAAAATGAACATTGATACTGATATGCAGTATGCGTTTATGAGTGGTGTTCGTGACTATGTCCAAGAGAAAAAAGACTTTCTTCAAAAACAGATTGGTAACCCTGAGGGAGACGACGTGCCAAACAAAAAGTTTTACGACCCACGCGTGTGGATGCGTGAAGGTGAAAAAAGCTTTATTGATCGTTTGAGAAAGGCCTTTGAGGACTTAAACAACGTACAAACATTGTAGTTCACTTGGGTTTTTTATCTTTGATTAAAATTCAACCGTATGTCTTGGTTTAAACGAACGACAAAGGGAATCCGAACCACAACTCAAGAGAAAAAAGATACTCCGCAGGGTCTTTGGTATAAATCCCCCACTGGTAAGATTATTGACACCAAGGAGTTGGCCGAAAACTTTTATGTTTCACCCGAAGATGATTATCATGTTCGCATTGGGAGTCAGATTTATTTTGACATTCTTTTTGACAATGGAAAATTCAAAGAGTTAGACAAAACTTTGTCTTCAAAAGATCCACTTAAGTTTGAAGATACCAAAACTTACAAGGAACGATTGGTTGCGGCCAAGAAAAAGACTAAGCTTTCAGATGCAGCGCGTACTGGAGTTGGTTACTCTAATGGCAACAAATTGGTAGTTGCTTGCATGGATTTCTCCTTTATAGGCGGGTCCATGGGGTCGGTAGTTGGAGAAAAGATATTTCGTGCAGCTGATTATGCTTTACAGAAGAGAATTCCGCTGCTAGTAATCTCTAAATCTGGCGGTGCGAGAATGATGGAAGCAGCCTTATCTCTAATGCAAATGGCGAAGACTTCAGCTAAATTGGCACAATTAGCAGATGCAAAGATTCCGTATATATCACTCTGTACAGACCCAACAACAGGTGGTACAACTGCTTCATTTGCGATGCTTGGCGATATCAATATTGCTGAGCCAGGGGCACTGATTGGTTTTGCTGGACCACGTGTGGTTAAAGACACAACCGGCCAGGACTTGCCGGACGGTTTCCAAACTAGTGAGTTTGTATTAGAGCATGGGTTCTTAGACTTTATCACGCATCGAAAAGAACTAAAAAAGAAGGTCAATCTCTATTTAGATCTCGTTCTGAACAGACCATTAGCTTAAGCGTTATTCATTCAGATTAAATCCCTACATTTGCACCCTCAAGAAAAGTTCTTGAGCTACATAACAATCATTTACAATAATATTAGCATGTATTTAACAAAAGAAGGTAAAGAAGATATCTTTAAAAAATATGGTTCTTCTGAAAAGAATACCGGATCGACTGAGGGGCAGATTGCTCTTTTTACACATCGTATCAATCACCTATCAAGTCACCTGAAAAAAAATCATAAAGACTTCAATACTGAACGTTCACTTGTCAAGCTCGTTGGAAAGCGTAGAAGCTTGCTTGATTATCTTAAAAAGAAGGATATAAACCGATATAGAGAGCTTATTAAAGAGCTTGGAATCAGAAAGTAACATTAAAAGCATCATTGTTTTTCATTGGGGACTACGAACACAACACAACAAATGTTCACTAATAAAATGAAAGATTATGATACCAAAAGTATATACTGAGTCTATTGACTTAGGAGATGGTCGTTCCATAACAATAGAGACTGGAAAACTGGCCAAACAAGCCCATGGGTCTGTCGTGGTTCAGTCCGGAAAATGCATGCTACTTTGTACAGTAGTATCCAATTACAAACAATCAGATGTAGATTTTTTACCGCTTACGGTAGATTATCGTGAAAAATTTGCTGCAGCAGGGCGCTATCCAGGCGGATTTTTTAAACGTGAAGCACGTCCAAGTGATGGCGAAGTTCTCACCATGCGCTTAGTGGATCGTGTATTGCGACCACTATTCCCAAAAGACTACCATTCGGAAACGCAGGTAATGATTCAGTTAATGTCACATGACGAAGACGTCATGCCAGACGCAATGGCGGGCTTAGCAGCTTCAGCAGCCATTCAGCTTTCCGATTTTCCATTTGAATGCGCCATTTCTGAGGTTAGAGTTGGTCGTGTAGATGGAGCGTTTGTCGTAAACCCAACAAGAGCACAACTTGCAGAGTCCGATATTGATATGATGATTGGCGCCTCGGCAGATTCTGTGATGATGGTGGAAGGCGAAATGGACGAAATTTCTGAAGAAGAAATGGCAGAAGCCATCAAATTTGCACACGAAGCTATTAAGGTACAATGTGCAGCTCAGGAAAAATTAGCAAAAGCCTTTGGCAAAAAAGAAGTGCGTGAATACGAGCCTGAAAGAGAAGATGAAGATTTGGCGAAGAAAGTACATGAATTGGCTTATGATAAAGTTTATTCTGTGGCCAAAGCAGGTTCTGCTAAACACGAAAGAAGTGCAGCTTTTTCTGATATAAAAGAAGAAATTATTGCTGGGTTTTCCGAAGAAGAGCAAGAAGATTACGGTAGTTTAATTTCTAAGTACTACAGAAAAGCCGAAAAGGAAGCTATTAGAGACTTAACACTTCAAGAAGGCTTACGTCTCGATGGAAGAAAAACCGACGAAATCAGACCGATTTGGTGTGAAGTAGATTATTTACCTTCAACACACGGTTCATCTGTATTTACGCGTGGAGAAACGCAAGCATTGGCAACGGTAACCTTAGGAACTTCAAGAGATGCCAATCAAATTGATATGCCTTCACACGAAGGTGAAGAGCGTTTTTACTTACATTACAACTTCCCACCTTTCTGTACTGGAGAAGCCCGTCCAATTCGCGGCACATCACGTCGTGAGGTAGGCCACGGTAACCTTGCGCAACGCGCTCTGAAAGGCATGGTGCCTGAAGATTGTCCTTACACGGTTCGTGTGGTAAGTGAAGTTTTAGAAAGTAACGGCTCTTCATCAATGGCAACTGTTTGTTCTGGAACTATGGCGCTTATGGATGCTGGGGTACAATTAAAAAAGCCTGTATCAGGAATTGCCATGGGACTTATTTCCGATGCTGAAAGTGGAAATTATGCCGTTCTTTCAGATATTTTAGGAGATGAAGATCATTTGGGTGATATGGACTTTAAAGTTACTGGTACTGCTGATGGTATCACAGCCTGTCAAATGGACATCAAAGTGAAAGGTTTGTCGTATGAAATTTTAGTCAAAGCACTTCAGCAAGCACGTGACGGACGTTTACATATTTTAGAAAAACTAGTCGATACCATTTCTACGCCAGCTGAAGATGTGAAGTCTCATGCGCCAAAAATGGTGACACGCATCATTCCTAATGAGTTTATTGGAGCACTGATTGGTCCTGGCGGAAAAGTCATACAAGAACTTCAAAAAGAAACAGGAACTACCATTGTTATCAATGAAGATCCTGTGACAGAAGAAGGAATTGTTGAGATTCTTGGAACAGATCAAGACGGTATTGACGCTGTTTTAGCAAAAATCGATTCCCTTATGTTTAAACCACAGGTTGGAAATGTATACAACGTCAAAGTTATCAAAATGCTAGACTTTGGTGCGGTGGTTGAGTACATGGAAGCTCCTGGAAACGAAGTGTTACTTCACGTGAGTGAATTGGCTTGGGAACGTACCGAAAATGTTTCGGATGTTGTGAACTCAGGAGATGAATTTGAAGTCAAGTATCTCGGAATCGATCCTCGCACAAGGAAAGATCGCGTTTCACGGAAGGTTCTTCTCGAAAAGCCAGAAGGTTATGTCGAGCGTCCACCACGTAAAAGTGGAGGCGGAAACAGAGATCGTGGAAGAGGCGGTAGAGACAATCGCAATCGTAGATAAACAGTTTTATTTATTATATAAAATTGTCTGAAAACCAATAAAGCCCGCATTGCGGGCTTTTTTTGTACTTTGTGAAATTAAATTATATTTAATAAATATATTATTATCATAAGATCGTCCGAAAAGCAACCTTAGGGTCAACATTTTGGAGTATTCAGAACATTTAATTGTTTACTCAAAATTCAATCACTGATGGGGTGTTATTTGGGAGCCCAAAAGCAAAAAAAATACATGACCTGAATGCCAAAAAAAAACTAAGACAATGAGTTTTACTAATTTATTTAATGAAACGATTATGAACAAACTTTCTCTCTTTATATTTACATGCTTATTTATTCAATGTACAACTGAAATGCAACAACCTCCAGTGGCCAAACAAATTCCAGAAAAGCTAGAAATTCACGGCGATAATCGTATTGACCCTTATTTTTGGATGCGATTAAGCGATGCCCAAAAAGAAGCTGAAGAGCCTGATGCCCAAACGCAAGATGTATTGGACTACCTTCATGCTGAGAATAAATATCTCAAGCAAGAAATGAAGCCAACAGAAGCGCTCCAAGAAAAGCTTTATGAAGAGATTGTAGGTCGCATTAAACAAGACGATTCATCGGTTCCTGTGACGGTCAACGGCTATACCTATTATACGCGCTTTGAAGAAGGGCAAGATTATCCCTACCACTGCAGAACAAAAGATGAAAAACAAGCTGTTGAAGAAGTTATGCTCAATGGCCCGAAAATGGCTGAAGGCAAATCCTATTTCTCCATCGGAGGACGTAGTGTTAGCGAAAATAACCAATACCTTGCCTATGGTGTTGATTTGGTTTCACGAAGAGAATACACGCTTTATATTAAGGATTTGACAACGGGAGAAATTCTCAGTGACATTATCAAAAACACAACAGGAAGTGTGACGTGGGCCAACGACAACAAAACCATTTTTTATGTCAAAAAAGACCCTTTGACTCTACGTGCCAACCAAATCTACAAACACCGCTTGGGTACAGATGTCAGCGAAGATGAACTTGTTTTTGAAGAAACGGATGAAACCTTTTCATGTTGGATATCTAAAACTAAATCACGTCAATTTTTAATGATTGGCTCAAGTCAAACGCTTTCCACAGAATATCGTTTTTTAGATGCCGATACACCCGATGGAAATTGGCAAATCATCCACTCTCGCGAACGTAATTTGGAGTATTTTGTCGATCACTACAAGAACGACTTTTATATCATCACCAATGACAAAGCCAAAAACTTTCGGTTGATGAAAACATCGGTAACAAACCCTGGAAAAGTCAACTGGAGAGAAATCATTGGGCATCGCAATGATGTTCTGCTCGAAGATATCGAAATTTTTAAAGAGCATTTGGTTGTCAACGAAAGGCATGATGGACTCACTCGTTTACGTATCATCCGATGGAAAGATATGAGCGAACACTATGTTTCTTTTGATGATCCAACCTACGCTGTATGGATTTCTGCCAATCCAGAGTTTAACACCAGTCTATTGCGATTTGGCTATAGTTCTTTGACAACACCAACTGCCATTTACGATTATGAAGTAAACACAAAAGAAAAGACACTTAAAAAACAAGATGAGGTTTTGGGCGGAGTGTTTGATCGAGAAAATTATCGTTCTGAACGAATTATGGCGCCTAGTAGAGATGGGAAAACGCAAATTCCGATTTCGATAGTCTATCACAAAGATTTCAAAAAATCGGGGCAAGAACCTTTGCTGCTGTATGGCTACGGGTCCTACGGCAACAACATTGACCCTTGGTTTAGCTCCTCCCGTTTAAGCCTTCTTGATCGAGGTTTTGCCTTTGCTATTGCACATATTCGTGGCGGACAAGAAATGGGGCGCTCGTGGTATGAAGATGGGAAAATGCTCAAAAAGAAAAACACTTTTTATGATTTTATAGATGCTGGCTCTCATCTTGTTGATAAGGGCTACACCTCCCGCAATCATCTGTATGCACAAGGCGGGAGCGCTGGCGGATTGCTCATCGGAGCAGTCATTAACATGGAACCTTCGCTTTGGAACGGTGCCATTGCTGCCGTCCCATTTGTTGACGTCATTTCAACGATGATGGACGAAACCATTCCATTGACCACTTTTGAATTTGACGAATGGGGAAATCCAAAAGACAAAGAATACTATGACTATATGAAATCATACTCTCCCTATGACAATGTAGCGAAAATGGATTACCCTAATTTGTTGATCACAACGGGTTATTGGGATAGTCAAGTGCAATATTGGGAGCCCGCAAAATGGATCGCTAAACTACGAGATAACAAAACTGATGACAACCTCTTGTTGATGGATACTAACATGGAAGTAGGTCATGGCGGTGCTTCAGGCCGATTCAAACGCTATAAAGAAGTGGCTTTGTCGTATGCATTTTTACTGCATCTCGAAAAATAAGCTTTGGTTTTTGTAACCTTTTGAGCAAGGTTCACGTATAACAACTGTAATAGAATCAAATAAGGAAGATGAGACAGTTAAAAATTACCAAGCAGGTTACCAATAGAGAAACCGCTTCACTCGATAAGTATCTCCAAGAAATCGGTAAGGTCGACTTGATTACAGCAGAAGAAGAAGTCGAACTCGCACAACGAATCAAAGCAGGTGATCAAATCGCATTAGAGAAGCTGACAAAAGCCAACTTGCGATTTGTGGTTTCTGTTGCCAAACAGTACCAAAACCAAGGTCTTACCCTTCCAGATTTGATCAATGAAGGAAACCTAGGGCTTATCAAAGCTGCAAAACGCTTTGACGAAACCCGTGGTTTTAAATTCATCTCTTATGCGGTATGGTGGATTCGTCAATCTATTTTACAAGCACTTGCTGAGCAGTCCAGAATTGTACGTTTGCCACTCAACAAAATTGGCTCAATCAATAAGATTAACAAGACCTATGCATATCTTGAGCAAGCGCATGAACGTATGCCATCAGCAGAAGAAATCGCAAAAGAGTTAGACATGACCGTTTCGGATGTGAAAGAGTCAATGAAAAACACAGGTCGTCACGTATCAATGGATGCGCCTCTTGTTGAGGGGGAAGACTCCAACTTGTACGATGTTCTACGAAGCGGAGAGTCACCAAATCCTGATCGCCAGCTTCTTCACGAATCGTTGCGGACAGAAATCAGTCGTGCGCTGGAAACCCTTACGCCAAGAGAAGCAGACGTTGTTCGTCTCTATTTCGGTTTAGGTAATCAACACCCCATGACGCTTGAAGAAATAGGTGAAACTTTTGACCTAACTCGTGAGCGTGTACGTCAAATCAAAGAAAAAGCGATTCGTCGTTTAAAACATACTTCTAGAAGTAAAATCTTAAAAACGTACTTGGGGTAATATGAGCACTCAAAAACTGATAGCACCCTCAATGCTCGCTGCTGATTTTGCCAACCTTCAGCAAGACATCACTCTAGTTAACGAAAGTGAAGCCAACTGGTTTCATCTGGATGTAATGGATGGCGTGTTTGTGCCAAATATTTCCTTTGGGATGCCAGTGGTTAAAGCCATAGCAAAGCATGCCAAAAAACCTTTAGACGTTCATCTTATGATCGTCGATCCTGATCGTTACATTCAAACCTTTGCGGACCTAGGCGCAGATGTGCTGACCGTTCATGCCGAAGCTTGTAATCACTTGCACAGAAGCCTTCAATCAATTAAGGATGCAGATATGAAAGCGGGCGTTGCGCTCAACCCACACACACCTATTTCATCTTTAACGCACATCATATCTGACATCGACCTTGTTTGTATAATGAGTGTAAATCCTGGTTTCGGAGGACAATCATTTATCGAAGCAACTTATGAAAAGGTGCGTGAGCTTCGATCACTAATCGAAAAAAACAACGCCAATACTCTCATTGAAATCGACGGAGGTGTGACAAATAAAAATGCGTCTCAACTCGTCAAAGCTGGTGCTGACGTTTTGGTCGCTGGAAGCTATGTCTTTTCTGCTACAGATCCCACAAGTACTATAGAAAACCTTTCTGCACAGGTCAACGAATAATCAAATGGCTGTTGTTATCGGATTAATGAGCGGCACCTCTTTAGACGGTCTGGACATATGTTGTGCACGCTTTTCCAAAAATCTCAAGGATTTTCAAATTCTTGCCTATGCTACGATCCCTTACACTTTGTACTGGAGAGAAAAGCTCGAAAATGCTTTTTACAATAGCTCTACAGAACTCGATCAACTCGACAAAGAGTATGGTGAATTTCTTGGACACGCAGTTGCAGATTTCTTACCCCAGCACAAACTTCCAAAAGTTGACCTGATTTCCTCTCATGGGCACACCGTGTTTCACGATCCCGAAAAAGGCATTACAAAGCAGATTGGATCAGGATATGAAATCGCCAAAAAAACGGGAATTCCAGTTGTTTATGATTTTCGTAGTCAAGACGTTGGTTTAGGTGGGCAAGGCGCCCCTTTAGTCCCTGTTGGTGATGCCTTACTTTTCCCTCAGTATGATGCTTGTGTAAATCTTGGTGGATTTACAAATATCTCTTTTGATCAAAACAAGCAGAGAATAGCTTATGATATTTGTGCGTGCAATATTGTTCTCAATCATTTTGCGCAACTACTCGGAAAACCGTTTGACCACAATGGCACTTTTGCAAAACAAGGCATTGTGCATCTTCCATTACTTGAGAAGTTAAACGCCCTAGATTACTACAAAAAAACAGGTCCAAAGTCCCTGGCGCGCGAGTTTTCAGAACAAAAACTTCTTCCGATGATGAGTAACCTACATGAAAAAGACATTCTTCACACTTACACCAAACACATTGGCTTTCAAATTGGTAAAGCGATAACCGAATCTGATGCAACAAGCTGTTTGATCTCCGGAGGAGGCGTATACAATAGATTTCTGATTGAGCAAATCAAAAAAAATGCCCATTGTTTGATCGAGATTCCAAAAAAACAACTCATCGACACAAAAGAAGCTTTGGTGTTTGCATTGCTGGGGCATTTGCGTTTCAAAAACCAAATAAATGTTTGGGCTAGTGTAACAGGGGCTAAAAAAGACCATAGTGCTGGACAAGTTGTATTCCCCTGATTATCATTTCAAAAACATCGTGACATTTTGTTTGTAGGCGAAATGATATAAAATTTAACCATATCATGTGATGTGAAAATGACATGATTGAGTAACAAAATATGAACATATTTCATCCATTTTTAAGGTCTAAAAATCAAGAGGTTTTCTTAATAAAATTGTACTTTCATCATCTAAATACAATTTCTTTATCATGAAGTTTTGTCATTGCCTTATCATATTAACAGATCTTGCTGCGACTCCTTCACCAACAAAACCAAGCGAGTATAACGGCAATAAACACAGCAAAAAAACATGAATACAGAAACGTTTGGAAAGCCCATAGACATAGTCATCACTTGGGTTGATGGTGAAGACGAAAAACATCGAAAAAAGATGAGTGAGTTTGCACCTAAAAAAGAAGGTGCACGACAAGTGTTTACATCTCGTTTTGTGCAATTGGATGAAATAAAATTTACAGTCCGATCAATTATAAAATATGCGAAATTTGTTCGTAATATCTTTATTGTAACTGACAATCAAACGCCAAATTTTCTAAAAGAAAACCAGACAAAGGGGTACGAGAAAGTGAAGATCATCGATCACAAAATCATTTTCAAAGATGACCTTACTTTACTTCCCGTCTTTAATTCAAGAAGCATTGAAACAAAATTACACAACATCCCTGGGCTAGCAGAACAATTTATTTATTTCAATGATGACGTACTGCTTGTAAAGGATGTCCATGAAACCGATTTTTTTATAGATGGGAAGCCCATTCTAAGAGGGAAATGGAAAAAATTTAAAGAGAATATTTTCTATAAACGCTTCTCCCGAAAAAAGAACAAACATAAAGCTAGCCATGTTTTAGCACAGGAAAAAGGCGCAAAACTCATAGGGTTTAAAAATCTTTTTAAATTCCATCATACCCCACACCCTATGCGAGTTTCAACATTAAAAACATTTTTTCGCAAGAATAAAACTGCAGAACACGATAATAGCAAACATAAATTTAGAAGTGCGAAGCAGTTTATTACGCAAGGAGTGGCAAACCATATCGAGCTCAAAAAGAAAAGCTGTATCATCAAACACGATTACCAACTTATCCATTTTAGAACATATAAAAAGCCAATCCTTTGGCTGAAGTTCAAATTGAATTATTTTAGCAGTCGAAAAGATAAAATTTTCTTAAATATTCAAGATTTAAGCTTGTGTCCAGAACACAAAAAAGCATTCATCTTAAATTGGCTTGAAGAGCGATATCAATGATAATACGAGGTATTAAAATTCATGAAAACATAAAGCAGTTTTATTATGCAAAAAATGCATTGAAACTGATTATACCCAACTTTTTTTATCGCAAAGCCCTACACAGAAGATTAGATGCGATCAAAAACTATGATGCGACCTATGTCAATGAACGAGTAAACTATTACAACAAATTAAAACCAAATAGCGATCTTCCAAAACATGTTGGATCTCTACAAAATCTAAAGCGAGGCAAAAAACATACCACTTACTTTTTTGATAGCAACAGCATCACACGATATTTTAATGACAATCTGAGAGTAAATTTTGAATTTGGCGATGTCATCAAAATTTCAAAAATCCCAACAATTGTCAAGAGTCGTCCCATTGCAAAAGACAATGAAAATTCTGTGCTTTTAAAACTCAATAAAGTGAGGCACTTTATCTTCACCAAGGACACTAATGCATTTGAGAGCAAAAAAGACATACTCATTGGACGTGGAGGTGTAAGTGATAAAAAGCCCAAAAGAATCGCTTTTTTTAAGCGATATTTTAATCATCCGTTTTGTGATTTGGGACAAACAAACAAAAATAGCAAATATCACTTTTGGTATAAACAAAAGATTTCCATTGAAAAACACTTAAAATACAAGTTCATTTTATGTTTAGAAGGTATCGATGTGTCTTCCAATCTGAAATGGGTAATGTCTTCCAATTCTATTGCTGTAATGACGAGACCAACTTTTGAAACTTGGTTTATGGAAGGAAAACTGATACCAAATGTTCATTACCTCGAAATTAAAAACGATTACTCAGATTTGGAGGAATGCCTGAAATACTACATCAATCATCCCGATGAATGCTTGAAAATCATAGAAAACGCAAAGGCTTATGTCGAGCAATTTAAAGACAAAAGGCGAGAAAGATTGATTTCATTGCTAGTGATGAAAAAATACTTTTCCGTTACAAATCAAAATACTTTTTTAGAAAACTAATTTATAACTACTTGTCCGTGATTCCATTTTATTTTCTCAAAAAGCTTTACAAACTAAAGTTCATTACGTACAAGTATTTAATAAAGCCAAAAAAGGCGATTAAATCTATCTATGGCATTTATCTCACACCCGCCTTTACCGACGTTACCTTCAAATACTACCTTAAAGGGACCTATGGTTTGTTTTTGAGCAATCTAATTGCCAATATAGACCGTGATACCATTTTTGTTGATATTGGAGCAAATCAAGGTTTGTATAGTGTGTTGGCAGGAAAAAACAAAAACATTAAACAAGTGGTGTCCTTTGAACCTTCTGCTAAAACCGCTAAACTGCTTCGTTCAAACATAAAGCTAAACAAGGTAAATAACTGCACCGTAATTGAGAAGGGAATATCTAACGAAGCTGGCGTTTTGCACCTAAATATCTCAGAAGGTCACTCGGGGAAAAATACGTTTCGACAACTAAAAAACAATGATGACTCCACCCAAAGCGAAACAGTAGAAATCATTAGCCATAAGGAAATCGATAAACTCATTCCTGATCATCGTCGGTACTTCGTTAAAATAGATGTGGAAGGACATGAGGAAATCGTGATCAACGAGCTTGTGAAGTGTTCGTTTTTTAAAAATGTGATGCAAATATTTTGTGAAATTGACGCCGAATGGGTGGATGTCAATGTCATAAAAGAAACATTAAGCGTAAATGGTTTTTCAAATTTTGAAAAAATTGGAAATAATAAAACTCATTACGATTTACTCATTTCTAGAACGTCGTAGATAACACAATCACTCTGTGTCAACAGCGTAGTCTTGACAGAGTTTATCTATCATCTTTTCTGATACCTTCTTCTTCTTCAAACAGACCAGAGTGTCCACTTGCTGCATGACATCATAGGCGTGTAATACATCCTGATATTTCTGACGATGGAAGTCGTGCATCATGACAATATCTTCTTTACTCAGAAGGGAATGAATGTGTGAGGCGGTCAGCACTCGACAACGCCCGTCCAAAAAAACAATGGATTTTGCATTCTTTTTTGTAGAAAGATGATTATCAAAAACGGTAGATATTTTTTGAGTAACTGCGGCATTAACATGCACTGGGCGTCCATACTTGACAACATCACCAACAGGGATGTGATTGACATTTTTTCCTTTGAGTAAAGCGTTCATATATGTTGCATAACCAGCACTTGTCTCATAAGAGTGATAGTTCAATCCCATAGTATCGGCAATCACTGTACTACCACCCGATCCACTTTCAAGATAAAGCGCAGAACGGTTAGCCTCTAAAAGAGAGGTGAATAATCTATATTCTCTATAGGTCATTTTCGGAACCATCAATGCTCGATCAAGAGCATGGACCCCTAGTTTGTTCAGGTATTTTTTAATCTTATAACGGGCGTGAAAAACAATATAACCGAGCATAGACTTACTTAAGAGTATTGTAAATATACAACAGTTGAAAGTTTAAAAAATAATGCCTGTCTGCATAAAATGATCAATTCGTTTTATAGCTAATATTTTCTACTTGCGTATTTACCTTTCGTCTATGGAGCAATACTTTGGATGTTTTTGGAGGAATCAAGAACATACTAAACTACACGCAGAGCCCGATAGTATCGAATAGGATTTTGACCCATTTGACAACGGAGTTTCTGTTGAGGGTACTGGCAATGTCTAACCGACAGAGTACAGTCCATACGCGTTAATATTAACCCTTCCCGTGACCATACTTCAAATCAAGGGATTCTTGTGTTCTTCGGGCTAATGTGAAAATTCAACGAATAATTTAATCCCTAATTCTTTACAATAAACTTGTGTTCTTTTGTGCTTTTATTTCCGAGCATGTCTTCCGTCTCAACCTCAACATCATAGACCTTCGACTCAGTAAAAGTGTTTTTTTCTGAGATGTCTAGCGTACGTGGACTGGAGTACTCCGTCATCGGTCCGCCATTAATGGAGTACTTGATGCTTTTGGCCCCTGTCTTCTCATCGGTCGCACCGACAAACATCCGCACATAGTTTGGATAAACTGGCAAGTCATCCTCCGTACCGATATTGTCCAAACTAAAGTTGATGAATATCTCGGGCGGAGTATTGTCAACATAGACACGACTGGTTTGGTTTTCCTCTTGGTTGTTGACCATGTCCGCAGAACTAAACACAATATCTTTATGCCCTTCTGTTGGGATGGTAAATTCATTGCCTGCTTGAACTTCCCCATTCACAGCCGTGGTGGTTGACTGTACCCCACTGTGTTTGTCAAGAGGGCTAATCGTAATCGGCGTGGTTTGATTGATAAACAAGGTGTCGCGTGTGAAAAACTGTGGCTCGCCATATTCAATAGACGTCTTGGGTAATTTGTTGTCCATAAAAAATGTTTT
>JABHGH010000101.1 GCA_018672145.1 Flavobacteriaceae bacterium | reverse complement strand
TGTCGGAGACGAAAACGGAGTCGTAGGGCATGGTTTAGGTAAATCTAAAGAGGTTAGTGAAGCAATTGCGAAAGCTGTTGAAGATGCGAAGAAAAATTTGGTTCGTATCCCCATTCATAAAGGAACGCTACCTCACCAACAAAAAGGTAAGTTTGGAGGCGCACGTGTGTATCTCCAACCAGCATCAACGGGTACAGGTGTAATCGCTGGTGGTGCTGTTCGCGCAGTATTGGAAGCAGTTGGAGTACATGATGTACTTTCAAAATCGCAAGGATCTTCCAACCCCCACAATGTTGTAAAAGCAACTTTTGACGCTCTACTACAACTTCGCAGCCCAAGAACGATTGCGAAACAACGTGGGATTGCTGTTGACAAAGTTTTTAACGGATAACGACATGGGAAAGATCAAAGTAACACAAACACGTAGCTATATTAAGCGTCCTGAAAATCAGAAACGCACTTTAAAAGCATTGGGACTCAAAAACATTGGTCACTCTGTTGAGCATGATAAATCTGCTGCAGTACTGGGAATGATTGATAAAGTTAAACACCTTGTTTCGGTAGAACAACTATAAGTTATGGAATTAGGAAATATTAAACCCGCAAAGGGAGCTGTAAAAACCGCAAATAAACGATTAGGACGCGGACAAGGTTCTGGTTCAGGTGGAACTGCTACACGTGGTCACAAAGGAGCAAAGTCACGTTCAGGGTACTCAAAGAAGATTGGTTTTGAAGGTGGGCAAATGCCACTACAACGTCGTGTGCCAAAGTTTGGTTTCACTAACATCAACCGCAAGTCATATAAGGGCATTAATTTAGATACTCTTCAAGAATTGGTTGACGCCAAAAAAATCAAAAAAGAAGTTTCACTCGCTCAGCTTGTCGAACTTCGTTTGGTACGAAAAAACGATTTGGTTAAAATTTTAGGTCGTGGCACATTGTCTGCGTCTTTGAAAATCACTGCACATAAATTTACTGCATCTTCAAAAGCAGCTATTGAGTCTGCAGGTGGTGAAGCGATTGATGCATAATTGATATGAAAAAGTTTTTAGAAGCCTTAAAAAATATTTGGAAAATTGAAGAGCTGAGAGGTCGTATTGGTCTCACGCTTGGTCTTTTGCTCGTCTACCGAGTAGGTGCTCAGGTTGTGCTTCCAGGGATTGATTCCGTTCAACTTTCTGAGCTGGCTAACCGCACCGATGGGGGTGGTTTATTGGGTATTCTGAATGCCTTTACAGGTGGAGCTTTTGCCAACGCTTCTGTATTTGCCTTAGGGATCATGCCATATATCTCAGCTTCTATTGTTGTGCAGTTGATGGGAATTGCAGTTCCTTATCTTCAAAAACTACAAAAAGAAGGTGAAAGCGGTCGCCGTACAATCAACCAAATTACACGATGGTTAACGATCGCAATCTGTGTTGTTCAGGCACCAGCATATCTTTACGGTTTAGGTGCTCTTGGTGTTCCTGATTCTGCTTTCTTGTTGGGTAAAGGACCAACGTTCATTATTACTTCAGTAATCATTTTGGTTACAGGAACCATTTTTGCGATGTGGTTGGGGGAAAAAATCACTGATAAAGGTATTGGTAATGGAATTTCTTTGCTGATTACCGTTGGTATTATTGCTACAATGCCACTTTCGTTTGTGCAAGAGTTTGTGTCTCGTGTAACAGAAAACAACGGAGGATTGATTATGATTCTTGTCGAATTGGTCATCTGGATTGTTGTCAATGCATTGTGTATATTACTAGTACTCGCTGTTCGTCAGATTCCTGTGCAGTATGCACGTAGAACTGCAGCAGGAGGGTATGCAAAAAACCAAGGGAGCGCACGACAGTATATTCCACTAAAATTAAATGCATCAGGTGTGATGCCAATCATTTTCGCACAAGCGATTATGTTTGCTCCAGCATACCTCGGTCAAATCATTGGTGACAATGCAGTAGGGCAGTGGATGCAAGCATCATTTTCAGACATATTTGGTCTGTGGTACAATGTCTTGTTTGGATTATTGATTGTTGTTTTCACGTATTTTTACACGGCGATTACAGTTCCAACAAACAAGATGGCTGACGATTTAAAACGTAACGGAGGATTCATTCCAGGCATTCGACCTGGTGGTGAAACAGCAGATTTTCTCGATCGTGTAATGTCGCACATTACCTTTCCGGGGTCACTGTTTTTGGCAGCGATTGCTGTACTACCTGCTGTGGCCTACCAAGTGCTGGGCTTACAACAAGGATGGGCACTCTTTTATGGGGGAACTTCATTACTGATTATGGTTGGAGTTGCCATTGACACCATTCAGCAGGTAAATGCTTACTTGCTAAACCGTCATTACGACGGTTTGATGACAACAGGAAAAAACAGAAGAGGATAATGGCTAAGCAACCCGCAATCGAACAAGACGGTCAAATTATTGAGGCCTTATCCAATGCCATGTTTCGCGTAGAATTGGAAAACGGTCATGTTGTCACGGCGCATATTTCAGGCAAAATGCGCATGCATTACATTAAATTATTGCCTGGAGACAAAGTGAAACTTGAAATGAGTCCGTACGATTTAACAAAAGCACGGATTACATATAGATACTAGTTTATGAAAGTAAGAGCATCATTAAAGAAAAGAAGCGCAGACTGCAAAATTGTACGTCGTAAAGGTCGCTTGTATGTCATTAACAAAAAGAATCCACGATTCAAACAAAGACAAGGGTAATTATGGCAAGAATTTCAGGAGTAGATATTCCAAAACAAAAACGTGGCGAAATCGCCCTAACCTATATTTTTGGTGTAGGTAGAAACCGAGCACAGAAAATTTTGACTGATGCAGGCGTGGATACAAACAAAAAAGTTTCTGATTGGAATGACGACGAAATCGGAAGAATTCGTGACGTTGTTTCGAGCTATACCATTGAAGGTGAGCTTCGTTCAGAGATCCAAATGAGCATCAAACGTCTAATGGACATTGGCTCATTCCGTGGTATTCGTCATAGAGTTGGGCTTCCTCTTCGTGGGCAGCGTACAAAAAACAATTCGAGAACACGAAAAGGAAAACGCAAAACTGTTGCTAACAAAAAGAAAGTAACCAAATAATCATTGATTTATGGCGAAGACGAGTTCTAAAAAACGTAAAGTTGTTGTTGAATCTTTTGGGGAGGCGCATGTCACTGCATCATTCAATAACATTATTATCTCTTTAACCAATACCAAAGGAGAGGTCATTTCATGGTCATCTGCTGGCAAAATGGGTTTTAGAGGTTCAAAGAAAAACACACCTTACGCTGCACAGCTTGCTGCTGAAGACGCTGGAAAAGTTGCTTTAGAAGCTGGATTACGTAAAGTAAAAGTATTTGTGAAAGGGCCAGGAAATGGACGTGAGTCTGCTATTCGAACCATTCATAATTTAGGAATTGAGGTAACTGAGATTGTCGATGTTACTCCACTTCCACACAACGGATGTAGACCTCCGAAAAGAAGACGTGTATAATAATCAACAGGAGGGAGTTAGTTTGACGAAGGATAGACCTTAATTCTCATTCCCCTCTCTATTAAAACAAAAATATGGCAAGATATACCGGTCCGAAAACTAAAATAGCACGAAAGTTTGGCGAAGCCATCTTTGGTGAGGATAAAGCTTTCGAAAAAAGGAATTACCCTCCAGGGCAACACGGAAACAACCGTCGCCGCCCTAAAAAGTCTGAATACGCTATTCAGCTTATGGAGAAACAAAAAGCAAAATTCACTTACGGAATTCTAGAACGTCAGTTCAGAAATTTATTTGACCGTGCAAGCCGAAGTAAAGGCGTAACCGGTGAAGTGTTGCTACAATTATGTGAGTCACGTTTAGATAACATCGTTTTCCGTTTAGGGATTGCGCCTACAAGAAGCGCTGCCCGTCAGTTGGTAAACCATCGACATGTCACATTGAACGGATCTGTAAATAATATACCATCTACGCATGTGAAAGAAGGAGATGTTATTGGTGTTCGTGAAAAATCTAAGACTCTTGAAGTAGTCGAGCGTTCTGTTGCACATTCCAATACCGTACAGGAATGGTTAACTTGGAATGAGGCTTCATTGCAAGGCACCTTAGTTTCTGTTCCTACGCGCGAGCAAATCACAGAAAATATAAAAGAACAATTGATTGTAGAACTTTATTCAAAATAAAAATAATGGCATTATTTAATTTTCAAAAGCCCGACAAAGTAATAATGATCGAATCCACAGAGTTCGAAGGAATTTTCGAATTCCGACCTTTGGAGCCAGGATACGGATTGACAATTGGTAACGCGTTACGTCGAGTGATGTTATCTTCCTTAGAAGGGTTTGCCATTACTTCATTGCGAATCAATAAAGTTGATCATGAATTTTCAACACTCCCAGGAGTTGTTGAGGATGTTACCGAAATGATATTAAATTTCAAACAGGTTCGTTTGAAGCAACAAATTGATGCAGTTGATAACGAAACTGTTAGTGTTGCGACTTCAAACCAAGAGAAGCTCACTGCAGGTGATTTGCAAAAATTCATCTCTGGTTTTCAGGTTCTCAATCCTGATCTTGTAATCTGTAATATGGATAAAAGCGTAAATCTCAATTTTGAGTTTACGATCGATAAAGGTAGAGGGTACGTACCAGCTGAAGAAAACAAAAATGTAACATCTCCGATTGGAACAATTGCTATTGACTCTGTCTACACTCCAATCAAGAACGTTAAGTACAGCATTGAAAACTTTCGTGTTGAGCAAAAGACAGATTATGAAAAGCTTGTTTTTGAAATCGTAACTGATGGATCAATTCATCCGAAAGATGCGTTGACTGAGGCGGCAAAAACTTTGATTCATCACTTTATGCTTTTCTCAGATGAGCGCATTACGCTTGAAGCGGATGAGATTGCTCAATCTGAAGTGTATGATGAAGAATCATTGCATATGCGTCAATTGTTAAAAACAAAACTCATTGATATGGATCTTTCTGTACGTGCTTTAAATTGTTTGAAAGCTGCAGAGGTAGACACACTCGGTGACTTGGTTTCTTTTAACAAATCAGATTTAATGAAGTTTAGAAACTTTGGTAAAAAATCATTGACCGAATTAGAGGATTTAGTGATTGCGAAAGGACTTAACTTCGGAATGGATTTAAGCAAATACAAATTGGACAAGGACTAAAGCCTTGTAAATAATCGTATTATGAGACACGGAAAAAAGATTGCACATCTCGGAAGAACAGCCTCACACCGAAAGGCAATGATGGCGAATATGGCTTCCTCTTTGATCGAACACAAACGAATTAACACGACTGTTGCGAAAGCAAAAGCGCTTAAAAAGTTTGTTGAGCCACTTATCACTAAAGCAAAAAGCGACACGACGCACAACCGTAGAGTTGTTTTTTCGGCTTTGCGAAACAAATATGCTGTTAGCGAATTGTTTCGTGATGTAGCTGAGAAAGTTGCTGATCGTCAAGGTGGTTATACCAGAATCATTAAAGTTGGTAGTCGTATGGGAGATAATGCTTCTATGGCATTGATTGAACTCGTTGATTTTAACGACGTTTATGTTTCTGATAAACCTGCCAAAAAACGTTCACGACGTCGAGGTGGCGCAAAGAAAACAGAAGAGGCTCCAGTTGCTGAAGTTGAAGCGGCAACAGAAGAAGTTGTTGAAGAAACTCCTGTAAAAGAGGCAGAGCAGACAACAGCTGCTACTGAAGAAGCGAGTGCTCCTGAAGCGACCGATTCTACAGAAGATCAAAAAGAAGATTCTTCGGAAGATAATAAGACAGATTAACCTGGTTTAAAACTTCCAAAAAATCTTAATAACTATTAAGGATAAACCATTGTGTTTATCCTTTTTTTTATGCTATTTTTGTACCAACGAAACTACAAGATGAATAAGTACAGTCTGCGTCCCAAAGCATTTATTTTGCTCGAAGATGGAACTGTTTTTTTTGGAAAATCTGTCGGAATAGACGGAACCGCTACCGGAGAAGTGTGCTTCAACACTGGAATGACCGGCTATCAAGAAATTTTTACTGACCCTTCCTATCATGGTCAACTCATGGTTGCGACAAATGCACATATTGGGAATTATGGTGTGAATTCGCAAGAGGTTGAGTCCGAGCAAATTCAAATTGCAGGACTCATTTGTAAAAATTTTAATTACGGTCACTCACGTCCTGCGGCAGATGCTTCACTTCTCGATTTTTTTAAAGACCACAACTTGGTTGCAATCTCAGATGTTGACACACGAGCTCTTGTGAGCTATATCCGTGATAACGGCGCAATGAATGCATTAATTTCAACAGATGTCGAAGCAATAGATTCACTAAAAGCAGAGTTACAAAAAGTTCCTTCCATGAAAGGTTTGGAGCTTGCTTCGAAAGTGTCAACAAAAACACCGTATTTTGAAGGAGATCCATCTGCGCCAATTAAAATTGCTGCCCTAGATCTCGGTATCAAAAAGAATATTCTAAGAAATCTCGTTGCGCGTGATGCCTATGTCAAGGTATTCCCCTATAATACAGATTTCGCTACAATGTCT
>JABHGH010000121.1 GCA_018672145.1 Flavobacteriaceae bacterium | reverse complement strand
ATCCCAATTTGCACGAGGATACTCCTTTGGTAAGAATGAAGAGGGGGAAGAAACACGTTTACTTCGCACCCATTTATTTTCACCTGCCTATCTGCAATTTGGTGTTGGGCTCTACTGGAAAAAATCGTCAAAACTGTGGGTGAACATTGCGCCATTTACTCAGCGAATCACTTTTGTTAGTCGTAAGTTCACGCAAGATCTTGGAGAAGGAAAGGCCTATTTCGGAGTACGTAAAGGCGACAATCACTTGTTTGAATTGGGCGCCTCCGTTACAGGATTTCACAGCTTTGAACCCATGGAAAACCTGGTTTTAGAAAACCGCCTAGCTCTTTACTCCGACTATCTAGGAATTCCCGAAAATATCGATTTTGACTACACCTTGATTGCAAAGATGAAGGTCAACGAGTATATTTCTACACAACTGGAAGTCCAGTTGGTCTATGATGACAACGCAGTGAAAGCTCTTCAAGGCCGTGAAGTGCTTGGCGTAGGAGTAAATTTTGATCTGTAAACTGTCCTAGCCCTCAGGGTATAAAAAGTGGTTGTAGGGAAAGCGCGTGATATGAATTTCGCGGACTTTTTGGTAAAGGGTTTCTCGCAACTCATCGATATGGGTTTTATGCTGTGCGGAAATAAAAATCGCATCGCCATGAGTGCGCGCCATCCACGACTGCTGCCATTCGTTTAGGCTATAGTGTTTTGTTGTTCGTTCTGTGACCAAATCGTCCTCGTCGAGCTCTTCTGGTCGATAAGCATCTATTTTATTAAATATCATCAGAGTAGGTTTGTCAAGCGCACCGATATCATTGAGTAAGCTATTGACTGATTCGATATGATCTTCAAAATTTGGGTGTGCAATATCAACTACGTGCAGTAGCATATCGGCTTCGTGTACCTCATCAAGTGTACTTTTAAACGATTCGACCAACTGGGTAGGAAGCTTACGTATAAATCCGACCGTGTCGCTTAACAAAAAAGGCAAATTGCGAACAACCACTTTTCGGACCGTGGTATCGAGAGTGGCAAAGAGTTTGTCTTCGGCAAAGACTTTGCTTTTGCTCAACACGTTCATCAGCGTAGATTTTCCCACGTTGGTATAGCCTACCAAGGCCACACGAACCAAAGCTCCACGGTTGCCTCGTTGGGTCGCCATTTGGCGATCAATTCCCACCAATTTTTTCTTAAGCAATGATATTTTATCTCGCACGATTCGACGATCAGTTTCTATTTCGGTTTCTCCAGGCCCACGCATGCCAATACCCCCGCGTTGACGTTCAAGGTGCGTCCACAATCCTTTTAGTCGGGGTAAGAGATACTGATATTGCGCCAGTTCTACTTGTGTACGAGCATAGCTTGTCTTGGCACGTTGAGCAAAGATATCGAGAATGAGTCCTGTACGATCGAGGATTTTACATTTTAAAAACTGTTCGATATTGCCTTGTTGAGCAGGAGTGAGTTCGTCATCAAAAACCACGGTGCTGATATCATGCATCTTGACATAGGCCAGGACATCTTCCATTTTCCCTGATCCAATAAAAGTTTTAGGATGTGGGGTGTCCATGCGTTGGGTGAAGCGTTTGGAGACCGTTCCGCCAGCAGTAAGCGTCAAAAAAGAGAGTTCGTCAAGATACTCGTTTACACGATCTTCGTCTTGGGTGTTGGTGATAATCCCAATCAATATGGCTTTTTCAAAACCGAGATTTTTTTGCTCAATCATCGGCTTTCTTCCAATGCTTTAAGGAAAGTGTTCTTCCGTCAAAAATGCCATAGGTATAGTGAGATATCCAATCCCCCAAGTTGATATAGGTAGATTTCTCATTGAGTGAGATCTCTAAGGGTAAATGGCGGTGTCCAAACACAAAATAGTCGTAGTGTTTTTCTTCTAATTTTCGTTTGCTATACTGTGCCAGCCACTCCTTGTCAGGACCATCGTAATTGAGGTCTTCTGGCCCCGATATCATTTTGTTTTTGAGCGATAGATAGCGTGCAAAACGAATTCCAATATCGGGATGTATCCAACGATAAAGCCATTGGAAAAAAGGACTTCGAAACAGTTTTTTCATACGTTTATAGCCCTTGTCATTGGGGCCAAGCCCATCTCCGTGACCAATAAAAAATAGTTTGTCACCTAATTCTATAACTTGGTGATTAAAGTAAACCTTAGCCCCGATTTCTTTTTCGAGATAGTCGATCATCCACATATCATGATTACCTACGAAATAATGAATCTCAATTCCTTCATCTGAAAACTCTGCAAGCTTGCCCAATACTCTGACAAAACCCTTTGGTACAACTGTTTTGTATTCAAACCAAACGTCAAACAAATCTCCGAGAATAAAAAGCGCCTTCGCTTTTGGTTTAATCTCACCGAGCCACTT
>JABHGH010000120.1 GCA_018672145.1 Flavobacteriaceae bacterium | reverse complement strand
TTTTCTCTATTATGATCAATGCTCGATTGAATGAGTTGGCAAACAGTAGCAACCCGCCCTTTCTCAGTGCATCATCTTCATATGGAGGTTCGTATGCTCGTTCAAAAAATGCTTATACAAGTTATGGCATAAGCCCTGACGTTGAAAAAATGCCAGAGACACTCAAAGCCATGCTAACGGAAAACAAACGTGTGCTTTCCCATGGTTTCCTGTATGCTGAACTCGATCGAGCAAAAAGAAGTTTACTCACTCGTCTTGAAAATGAAGCAAAAGAAAAAAATAAAGTAAACAGCGAACGTATTGTTAGCGAATACATTCGCCACTTCCTCGAAAATGAAGCCATTCCTGGGATCGAATGGGAGTTCAAAACAGCAACCGAGCTCGTTCCAAACATTGAGCTTGTTGAAGTAAGTACCCGAATCAGCGATTTTATTCACCCTGACAATATGGTTGTTATTGCGAGCAGAAAAGAAGATGGTGAAGAATCACTTCTAGATGAAGACACTATCAAAGCGATCATCGCAGAGGTAGATGCAACAAAAGTTGCTGCTTATGAAGAAGCTGATTTGCGTTCAGAAATCGTTGAATCAGTACCGGAAAGTGGCACCATCATAGACCGATCATATGATGAAAAATTAGACCTAACAAGGTTGACATTAAGCAATGGCGTTCGTGTTGCTTACAAGCAAACAAATTTTAAAAATGACCAAGTTCTGGTACAAGCTTACAGTAATGGTGGAACAAGCTTGATTGATGAAGATAACTTGCAAAAAACACTCCTTGCGCTACAGCTCAACGCGAATGCACAAGCAGGTTATGGCGGGTTAGCAGTCTCCGAAATGGAGAAAGTAATGAGCGGAAACTCCGCTTCATTGTCTTCGTCTATTGGAGCTTTTTCAGAAAATATCAGTGGAAACAGTGCGCCAAAAGACTTGAAATCATTATTAGAGTTGATCTACCTCCACCACACAAGTCTCAACAAAGACAAGGACTATTTCAACGCTTACATCAATAACATCAAAGGGTTTTATGCTGGTATTTTATCAAACCCTGAGTACTACTTTCAAATTACAGTTAGCGAAGAAAAAAATCGTGGTAACAAACGGTATCTTTCCTTCCCTTCGGAAGAGGATTTTGATGCCATTGACTATGACGAAACTTATCAGTTTCATGTCGATCGATTCGCTGACGCCAATGATTTTTCGTACTATTTCATAGGAAATTTTGAAGCAAAAGAGCTCGAAAGTTTAGTAGAAACCTACTTGGCGTCCTTGCCAACAAAAGAGCAACAAGACGAAATTGTTGTTCCTGAATTCCGAACAAAAGATGAGTATAGAGAATTTATCGTTGAAAAAGGGACCGATCCAAAGAGCTTTGTTAACATCCAATGGACAGAAAACTTACCCTATGACGCTGCAACCAGAATAGCTGCAGATGCATTATCCAATGTGCTCACCAACAAGCTCATTGAAAAACTTAGAGAAGACGAAAGTGGTGTTTATGGCGTTGGAGCTCGTTCGAATTTTCAAGAAATTCCATACTCGCAACTCTCATTCAACATCCTATTCCCATGTGGGCCAGAGAACGCAAGAGATCTTATTGATTTCTCCTTGGAGCTTGTCGAACAAATCAAAAAGGAAGGCGTATCGGAAAGTGATTTAAATAAAGTGAAAGAATCCTATCGCGTCGATCACAAAGAAAATTTAGAATCGAATGGCTATTGGATTGACTACATCAGCACTACCGATCGCTACAAGAAAAATCCTCACCGTATTTTTAAGTATGAAGAAAGGATTGATGCACTAAAAGCAGAAGATCTTCAGCGAGTCGCAATAGATGTTTTAGATGAAAACTATTTTTTAGCTCTCTTGATGCCTGAAGAGATTATCGAAAAAGTAGTTGAAGATGTTGATGAGTCGGTTGAACCAAAAGATGTGCTTGCCAATTATATAAAAGCGATTGGCGGAACTGACAAGCTCAATGGCATAAAATCTTTACAAGTCACTTACGTTGGGGATTTTATGGGCAATGAAATCAAAGCGGATGTTTTGTCAACCAAAGACGAAATGGTACAAACCGTTTCTATGGGTGGAAACGTAATGGCTACGATTACTGTCAATGCTTCTGGAGCACAGGTTGCGCAAATGGGCAATACTATGGATTTACCTCCAGATATGGCAGCAGATATGCAGGCTAATTTAGGAATTATACCAGAGTTTCGCATGATGGAAAATGAATCCCTTGCAGTGACTGGCATCGAAGATTTTGAAGGCATCAAAGCATATGCTATTCTGACAAAAGGGAATACGACCACAACAACATCATACTATGCCGTGGAGTCTGGCTTGAAAATCAAGCAAAACGTTTTGATTGAAATGATGGGGCAAGTTCAGTCACAAGACACAAGCTATGGGAATTACATTAGTTTTAATGGATTATTACTCCCATCCACCACTAGTGTTCCGCTAGGCCCACAATCTGTGGAAGCGACTATTGGAGATGTAAAAATCAATGGAGAAGTTGTCGTTGCAGAATAATTTACACCACATTAAGAAATTTGACAAAAAGCGGCTTAGGCCGCTTTTTTTTGGTGTGATAAATAAACCCCGAATAGGATAATGACTGTGGAAAATAGCTGGAAGGCTGTAATTGTTTCTCCATCTGAAATTCCCCAGAAAAGAGCTACAATAGGAAGGGTGTAGGTTACAGAAGAAGCAAAAATAGCAGAGGTGATTTTGACAAACTTGTTGAACAAGTATTTTGCAAAAGCACTTCCAGCCAAAGCCAATACGGAGATATAGCCAATGGAAGTGTAGATTTCTGGGTGTTCAAAGGTTTTGGCAGAGAAAAAATCTGAGCTTAGAAGTATGATTAGCGCAACAGGTGCCATAAAAATGAAGTTCCCGAGTGTGATAGCCATCACGCCAACCTGTACTAGATGAATTTTTAAAAAATGAATGTTGATGGCATAACAACAAGTAGCCATAACAATCAACAAAAGGTATTCTGGGTTTAGGATTCCGCTAGTGCTTAAACCGCCCCATACTAACCCCATTGACCCCATGAGGCCAATTGCAACGCCAAAATATTGTTTTCTCAACACTTTAATCTTAAAAAATAATACTCCAAAAATGAGTGTAAGCAAAGGAGTTAAGGCATTGAGTATGGCTGCAACAGCAGATTCGATATGTTGTTGGGCAAAAGCAAAAAGAAAAGCGGGTAAAAAGGTGCCGACATATCCAGTAATGGCAAGCCATTTCCAATGATAACGAGTAAGTCCCCGAAGGGATGGGTATCCGACAAGAAGCAAAGCGATGGTAGTGATCAGCAAGCGTAGACTCCCTAATTGGAGTGGAGTGAGCGCCACCAACCCCCATTTGATCAAGATGTATGAGCTTCCCCAAACGATAGATAAAACCGTTAAATACAACCACTTTATGTGCGGTAATCGCATCGCTATTTTTTAACAAAGGTGCATAATTGTTCAAGATTAATTGGTAGTTTTACCCGACAATTTCGTCCTATGAAAACATTCGCACTCCCCCTACTAAGTATTCTTTTTGTCACTGCTTGCGTTCAACAGCCAAATCCTGAAGTGAAAGAGGTTGGTATCCCATCATTGACCACAGAACTGCCAGTAAGCGAAAACATCACTGAAGCCTCTTTTTCTATTTCTGGAATGATGTGTAAGATGGGATGTGCTGCAACCATCGAAAAAAATCTGAGTAAGTTGGAAGGAGTTCAAAAAGCATCTGTTGACTTTGAAACTGCGCGAGCTACCGTATTTTTTGATCCCACAATATTGCAAACCGAATCTTTGGTCGAAGCGGTCAAAAAAACTGGTGACGACTACAAGGTCTCAGGAATGAAAACTCAAGCTACCGCTGAAAAGTCATGTTGTGAAAAAGAGGGTTGTAAAGCTGAAAAATGCAAAAATAAAAAGGGCTAGCGCCACTGCAAATTTTCTGTTAAATAACGCAAATCCGTTTTAATATATTGGATCGCAGGGTACAGCGAGTCGTAATTTGGTGTTGTATTAAAAAACAACACACCTGTCATAAAATGATATTTTTGGTCTGTAACTAAATAATGAAGGTTTGAAGGTGCATCGCCTGCCACTTCAAAAAAACGACCATACACATTCTTAGGCGGGTTTTCATAACTGCTTTCTAAAACACGCACTTGTTGTTGGCTGTGTTCCATCAAACGGAGGTTGAAGTCTCTGTAAAGATCATCTATACTGTGCTTTTCCAAATCAAAATAACTCATGTAGAGCTGTGCTCCAATTTCAGGATACGACAACGAAAAAAAACAATTGGATTGCGATTCGATTTGTGAAAGAGAGTTGTAATCAAACTTATAAGGACAGTTTTCGGAAACCCATTTTATGTAGTTTGCATCGGAGTAATCTAGGGCCAACATGCCGTTTGGTTTAGGGATAGGCGTTTGGCATGCGGTAAAAAGAAATATAATGAGCAACTTTTTCACATCTATTATTTTGAGTGTTTTGTCACTTTAATCTGTTTAATCCTTTTTCGATCAGTAGCTTCAACCACGAACGTATAGCCATGAAACGAAAAAGAAGTTTTTGTTTTTGGAAAATAACCTAAATGCTCGAGCACAAAACCTGCAATTGTCTCCGACTCTCCTTTTTTGTCTTCAAAAGGTTTAGGGTCTTTCATGGACATAATTCTATAGAAATCTTTGAGGTAGGTTTTCCCCTCCATAACAAAAGTATGATCATCGATTTTGGAAAACATTAGATCATCTTCGTCAAATTCGTCACTGATCTCACCAACAATCTCCTCGATGACGTCTTCCAACGATACCACCCCTGAGGTACCACCATATTCATCGACTACGATTGCCAAATGAATTCGCTTGGACTGAAACTCATTGAGCAAATCGTCCAATTTTTTGTTTTCGGGAACAAAGTAGGGCTCACGCAACAAGCTTACCCAGTTGAATTTTATTTTTTGAATGTGTGGCAACAAATCCTTGACATATAAAATCCCTGTGATTGTGTCGATGTGTTCGTCATAAACAGGGATGCGAGAATAGCCTTTTTCTACAACTTTTTCTAGCACCTCATCAAAAGACTCGTTTTGATTTAATGCAAACACGTCAATGCGCGGACGCATAACTTGTTTGACATCAAAAGTGCCAAAATTGACAATCCCCTCAAGTAGTTTTTGTTCTTCAACTGATGTTGCAGAGTCGTCGGTTAGTTCTAGGGCTTTTGAAAGCTGATCAACAGAGAATTCAGACTTTTGTTTTTGTAGTTTGTTTTGGAAGAAAAATGTGAATTTACTCAACGGAACCGCAAAGAAAAAAAGTAAATACCTGTCTATAACGAAAAGAGGCAACGTCATTAATAACGCAAAAGACTCAGCGTTTCGATTGGCATATACTTTCGGAATGATGTCACCAAATATGAGTATAAATGCAGCCACAAAACCAACCTCTACGACAAGAGTTAGCCATTGATAAGGAATACTCGAAAACAGCGCATGGTTCATGCTTGCAAAAAGCATGACAATAGAAATATTAATGAGGTTGTTTAGGATCAAAATGGTAGCTAGCAAACGTTGTGGGTTACTCCGAAGCTTGGCCATCAGTCGGTTTTTTCGATTGTGGTGGTTCGTCGCTGATTTAAGCGTTGCTGGTGAAAGTGCAAAAAATGCCACCTCTGATCCCGAAGTCATACCCGAACTAATCAACAACAGGAATAACAGTGAAAATCGAAGAATAAGGTTTACATCTATTCCGTCGGTAAAAAAGACAAGTAGTGTTGTCAATAGATTTTATTTCAATTAAAAAGGAAGGTCATCTCCATCATTTGCAGGGGGTGTTTGAGTTTGAGGACTCATGTCCTTTGGCTTGTTACTCAAAAAGGTAAACTCATCGACATGGATTTCCGTGCTATACCTTGGATTTCCATCTTCCCCTTGCCACTTTCGTGTTTTGATACGTCCTTCAACAAAGAGCTTATCTCCCTTTTTAAGGTATTTTTCACAAGTTTCAGCAGCTTTGTTGCGCACCAAAACATTGTGCCATTCCGTGTTTGTGACCTGTTCACCACTCTGCTTATTTGTGTAACTTTCGTTTGTAGCCAAAGGAAAACGACCAATGCAACCTCCATTATCGAAGTATCGCAACTTCACTTCGTCTCCAAGGTGACCAATCAACATGACTTTATTTAATGTACCGCTCATCGTTGTGTTTAGACCAAAAATACATTAATCGAAAAACTTGTGCAAGAATCGATCGATTAGTCTAGATACGGGATATGTTTTTAGCATTGTAATTGATACGGTTTGGATGGAGTCGGGCGTTGTAACAGGTGCAATCCAAAAAGATGTATAGATGTGTTGATGTGTTAGTTGGTGCAACCAAGGTTCATCGTTGTAAAGATAAAGTGAGTCTGCCTCAACCCAGGATGGCAATTGGGTGTTACTCCCCATCGTTTGAATGTTCATTGGCGTTTTAGACTCTAAAAGCGGAAAT
>JABHGH010000135.1 GCA_018672145.1 Flavobacteriaceae bacterium | reverse complement strand
CGCACCCACAACCCCACTCGAACAGCACTGGAAGCCTCATTGGCGAGTATTGAAGACGGTTCGCACGGCTTTTGTTTTGGGTCGGGAATGGCAGCAATTGATGCGGTTGTGAAGCTGCTTTCTCCAGGCGACGAAGTGATTTCGACAAACGACCTCTATGGGGGTAGCTATCGAATATTCACCAAAATATTTGCTGATTTTGGGATCAAATTCCATTTCGTAGATATGCAAAACCCCGCGAATGTTTCCGAAAAAATCACTGCAAACACCAAGTTGATATGGGTGGAAACGCCCACCAATCCGATGATGAACGTTGTGGATATCGAAGCAATGCGAAAACTGAGTGCTGATCAAGGGATTTTATTGGCGGTGGATAACACGTTTGCCTCACCCTATTTGCAACAGCCCCTCACCATGGGAGCCGATATTGTTATGCATTCGGCCACCAAGTATTTGGGTGGTCACTCCGATGTTATTTTGGGCGCGCTTGTTGTGCGTGATGCCTCTTTGGCCGAACGCCTTCGCTTTATTCAAAACGCAAGCGGCGCGGTTTGTGGTCCTCTAGATTCCTTTTTGGTGTTGCGCGGCATCAAAACCTTGCACGTGCGTATGCAACGCCACTGCGAAAACGGCGAAAAAATTGCACATTATTTGGCAAAGCACCCCAAAGTGGATCGCGTCTATTGGCCGGGGTTCCCCGAACATCCCAATCATGCGGTTGCCAAGCGTCAAATGAATGGATTTGGTGGCATGCTGTCGTTTGTGCTTACAGACGACTCGCTCAAAAAAGCTACGCAAACAGTCGAAAGCTTTGAGGTCTTTACCTTGGCCGAGTCGTTGGGAGGTGTGGAGAGTTTGGCAGGTCACCCAGCGAGCATGACCCACGCGTCGATTCCCAAAGAAGAACGTGAAAAATCAGGCGTGGTCGATGGCCTCATTCGTTTGAGTGTTGGCATCGAAGATCACAACGATCTCATTGCTGATTTGGAGCAAGCATTGGGCTAAACACATTCAAATTTTACTTACATTTAACCATCATCTTACTTTGTTTATGAAAAAAATAATTGACCAATTTATCACTGAAGTACAACAGCGTAACCAACATGAGCCAGAGTTTATGCAGGCCGTGCATGAAGTCGCTGAAAATGTAATCCCTTATATCGTTAAACACGATATTTATCACGGTAAAAATATTCTCATGCGCATGGCAGAGCCAGAGCGAGTGGTGAGCTTCCGTGTGCCATGGATTGACGATACCGGAGAGATTCGTGTCAACCGTGGTTTTCGTATAGAAATGAACTCCGCCATTGGTCCTTACAAAGGAGGCTTGCGCTTTCATGAGTCTGTGAATTTGAGTATTCTTAAATTTTTGGCTTTTGAACAGGTCTTTAAAAATGCACTCACCACCTTGCCCATGGGCGGTGGAAAAGGCGGTGCAGATTTTAGCCCCAAAGGAAAGTCTGATGGTGAAGTGATGCGTTTTTGCCAAAGCTTTATGACCGAACTGTTTCGTCATATTGGCCCAAATCGTGACATCCCTGCCGGAGATATCGGCGTTGGCGGTCGTGAGATCGGGTATATGTTTGGCCAATATAAACGATTAAAGAACGAATTTACAGGAGTTCTCACTGGCAAGGGTATCAGTTGGGGTGGTTCGATGATTCGCCCAGAAGCCACCGGTTATGGTGCGGTTTATTTTGCAGAAAATATGCTCGCCACTCGTGATGAAGGTCTGCAAAACAAAAAAGTGGTGATCTCTGGATCAGGAAACGTGGCACAATACGCCGCTGAAAAATGCATTCAATTGGGTGCAAAAGTCCTGACCCTTTCCGACTCTTCAGGCTATGTGATGGATCCCGATGGTATCGATGCCGAGAAACTCGCCTTTGTAATCGATTTAAAAAATGTCAAACGCGGACGTATTAGTGCATATGTCGATGCCTATCCGTCGGCAAGCTTTTTTAAAGGAGAACGCCCATGGAGTGTGCCGTGTGATGTGGCATTTCCTTGCGCGACACAAAACGAACTGGAAGAAAACGACGCCAAGCAGCTAGCAGCCAATGGCTGTGTTTGTGTCAGTGAAGGTGCCAATATGCCCTCCACACCCGCAGCGATCAAATTGTTTCATGCGCATCAAATGTTATATGCGCCTGGTAAGGCATCCAATGCTGGAGGTGTTGCTGTTTCGGGACTGGAAATGGCGCAAAATTCCCTCCGTTATAGCTGGACGCGTAACGAAGTGGATGATCGCCTCAAAAATATCATGGCAGATATTCATAGCGCCTGTGTTACTTATGGGAAAAATGGGAGTCATGTCAACTACGAAAAAGGAGCAAATATCGCCGGCTTTGTCAAGGTCGCCGATGCCATGCTCGCTCAAGGAGTTGTCTAATCATACTTTTTATTGATTTCTGACGTTTTTAACAATATGCGTAAAGCCCTTGTCGTTTTTCTGTTTATTTCCCTATATGGTTTTGGGCAGTACCCAAGATGGAAATCCTATTTTTCATACAATACCATCACGTCTGTTTACCAGTCGAACGACGGCTTGGTGTATGGCGTGGCTGGAAACAGTGTGTTTTCTTATGATCCTACAGGTAACGAAGTGACACAAATCACGACTGTCAATGGACTGATGGGCGATGATATCCATGTTCTTTCCGTCATCGATAATACCATGGTCGTGGGCTATGAAAATGGTATGATGGGGGTTCACAACCTTTCCGATGGGACTTTCAACCTAGACTCTTCCATTCATCGCAACCTTGTCATTGGTGGAGACAGGAAAACAATCAATCACTTTTATGTCAAAAACAATCTGCTTTATTTATCAACCAACTACGGCATTTCGGTATACAATCTCGATGAAAATGTCTTCGTGGAATCCTATTTTTTTGGCGAAAACAACAGCCCCATTCAAGTCAACCAAGCAATCCTTTTAAATGGGTTTATCTATGCCGCAACCGAACAAGGGTTATACAAAGCCCCTCAGGATAACCTCAATTTAGTTTTGGAAAGCGCGTGGACCAAATTGGCCAATGGACAATGGAAGGGACTTGGTCTGGTTGGTTCTTCATTGATGGGTACCACACAAACCAATTCACAAAGTGTTTTTTATTCTATCGCCGATGATATTGCTCTTCAACTACATTCGGAAAGTGGTACGATGCAAAGCACTACCTTTTCTAGCGGTAAAATGGTCATTGCCTTTAGTAACAAAGTGTTGTCGGTTGACTCTTCAGAATCTGTTGGTCAAATCGCAACCGCCTCAAATGATTTGGAAGGGGTGTCCTTTACCTCGGCCCTTGCCACCAACGATGCGGTTTATATAGGCACCGTAGACAATGGTCTGTTTCAACAAACCGCTAGCGAAACTCGAGTCGTTAGCCCAAACGGTCCCTTGAAAAATGATATTTTCGACCTCACGGTGCTCCCCAATGATGAGCTGTGGATTGTACATGGTGCTTTTCAGCGCAATTACAATCCCTACCCACTCAATAGCTTTGGACTGAGTCACCTCAATGGTGGAGCTTGGCAAAACATTCCTTATTCCCAATTGCTGGGCGCAAAAAGCCTCGTAAGCGTGACTGCCAATCCCAACAACCCTAGTCAAGTGTTCGTCGCTGCGATGCATCAAGGCATCCTTGAGCTAAACGACGGCGTAGCGACCAACTTATGGGATCATATCAATAGTGGTTTGGAATCCATCGACCCCGAAGAGTTTGGGGAAAACCCAAGTTACCGAAGCGTGCGAGTGCGTGACATTGCCTTTGATAACGAAGGTTCGATGTGGTCAATCACAAGCTTTATTGCCAACGGACTGAAAAAGCGAATGCAAAGTGGCACGTGGGTGGACGTTGATTTGATTCCTGTGATTGAGAAAGTGACTAACCCAACTGGTTATTCCAAATTAGAAATCTCTCCAAACAATGAAGTCTATGTGGGGAGTTCAAGCTCTGGCCTCATTGGATATAGTGAACGCAACGGCACCCCTTTGTTGCGTAGCCTTTCTACTTCCCAAAACTTACCCTCAGTCGATGTGCGCAGCATCGCCCTTGACAATGATGATAACCTTTGGATTGGCACTCCCGAAGGCTTGCGTGTTCTGTTTGGAGTAAGTCGTATGTTTACCCTAGATAATGTTCAAGCAAGTACCATAATCATCGAAGAGGGAGGAAAGGTGGGCGAGCTGCTAAGCAATCAATTTATTACTGCCATCGAAGTGGATGGCAATAACCAAAAATGGGTTTCAACGGCAAACGCAGGGGTTTTCCTATTTTCAGAAGATGGCAAAGAAACACTTGAACATTTTACAAAAGATAACAGTCCATTGCCTTCGAGCTCAATCCGTAGTCTCGCCTATGACGAAACAACAGGGCAAATCTATATTGGTACGCCCATTGGTTTGGTCGCTTTTCAAGGGAATGCCTCAAGTCCTGGCGAAAACCTATCATATGTCGAAGTCTACCCAAACCCTGTCCGTCCTGGGTACACAGGGAAGGTGACCGTTCGAGGTCTGCTCGCCGATTGTGTGGTGAAAATCACAGATATCGTAGGCAATGCTGTACATGAAACCACCTCCTCGGGCGGTAGCGTACAATGGAATTTGCAATCCTTTGACGGAAACCGTGTTCGTTCGGGAGTATATCTTATTTTTGTGACAAACAGCGACGGTACAGAAACCGCCGTTGAAAAAGTAATGATTATTAATTAATGTTTGTCACCACCGAGGCACTTGTCCTCTCAAAATTAAATTATAGTGAAACCAGCCTTATTGTGCGTTGTTATACGCGCAGTGAAGGGATCAAGTCCTATATTCTTAAGGGAATTAAATCCGGCCGTAACGGCAAAAAAAATACCGCCTTGTTTCAGCCACTAACCCAACTCGAAATCACGGCACAACACAAAAACAAAGCAGGGCTTTCTATTCCCAAAACAACCAAGTTAAGCAAGCCATACCAAACGATCCCCTACTCGATGGACAAGCTCGCAGTTGTTCTGTTTTTGAGTGAGGTTCTAAACTCTGCTCTTCGTGAAGAAGAAGCAAATGCCTCTTTGTTTGAATTTCTAATACATAGTTTAGCGTGGTTTGACACCCACGATTATAGCGCAAACTTTCATGTGTTCTTTTTGATTTCTCTCAGCAAGCATCTTGGGTTTTATCCAGATGTGAGCGAGCAAAATCTCCCCTACTTCGATTTAGAAAATGGGTGCTTTACCGCTGAAAAAAATGTTCATGTCGAATCCGAAGAATCCATCGTTCTTTTGCTCAAGTCATTTTTAGGCACAAAATTTGATGGTATGTCCCAGATTTTGATGTCGAGTTCACAACGACAACAAATGCTTGATGTATTGATGCGCTATTATCAATGTCATCTTCAAGGTTTTTCGATGCCAAAATCACTTAACGTATTGCATGAAATTTATTCATAACGTATTTCTTATCGGTTTTGGCCTTTTTCTCAGCTTTTCTTTCGGGCAAAATATTCGCATTGTCGATGCTTTAACAGGCTATCCTGTGCAAGACGTTCTTGTGTATAACGAAATGGGAGGAGACAGCGTAACCAGTGATGCCGATGGTGTGGTTAATCTCTCCCTTTTTTCAAAAGAAGAAAGCGTCACTTTTGAACATATCAGCTATGAAGATGCCAAACGTGCTGTTGCGATGCTTACGTCGGGTAAGCAAGTTGCCTTGTATCCCGATACGCAAAAACTGAGCGAGATTGTGCTCTCTGCTACCCGAAGCAAAGACGAAAAAAAAAGAGTCTCCAAGCAAGTTGCCATTCTCACAGACCGTGTTATCGTATCCCAAGCACCCAACACAAGTGCAGAGTTGCTTAGCGAAGCACCTGGAATTCGTGTGCAACGTTCTCAAGGAGGAGGGGGAAGTCCCGTCATCCGTGGGTTTGAGGCCAACCGCATCTTACTTGTGATCGACGGCGTTCGTATGAATAATGCCATCTATCGCTCTGGACACCTTCACAATGCCATATCGATTGATCCATATGCCCTTTCACGTGCTGAGGTGATCTATGGGCCCTCTTCTGTTGGTTATGGATCCGACGCATTGGGTGGAGTTGTACATTATTTTACCAAAGAACCCCGAACAGGAGATGCACAACCTTGGCGCTTTTTTACAGCCAACAGCTTTGATACGCGACACAAACACACCATGAGCCACTTTGACATGACATACAGCAGAGAGAAATGGGCGAGTTTGACCAGTGTGTCTTATTCCGATTTTGGAGATGTCTATATGGGAAATCAACGCAAACACGGCTATACCGAATGGGGGCTGGTGAGCGAATACTCAAAAAATAATCGTGAATATTATGAGGATCAAGTGAGCCGCAATCCAGACAAAACCCTGCAACGGAATACCGGGTACGATCAGCTCGATTTGCTTCAGAAGTTTGTGTTTCAACCCAACGAAGAAAACAAATGGGTAATGAACTTACAATACTCCTCATCTTCCGACATTCCACGTTTTGATAAACTAAACGAACGTCGTGACGGTGACTTACGTTACGCCACTTGGTATTACGGTCCACAAAGGAGACTTCTCATCTCTCCAAAATACACATTCAACTCCCGCCACAAATTTTTTGATGAAGGAGTGATTACCCTCGCCTATCAAAACATCGAAGAATCGCGAGTGCAACGAAAATTTGGCAGTCTGCTTCGTGAAAGTCAACTTGAAAACCTAGACGTTTTCAGTGCCAATGCAGACTTTTCGGTAGCCATGGATAAAAGAGAAAAACTGGGCTATGGGTTTGAGTTTACCCACAACAAACTCCATTCTATTGGCTTTTGTGAGACGCTTGTGATTGATGACAACCGCATTGTTGATTTGCAAGACTACACCATCATTCCGTCACGCTACCCAAGCAAAGGAAGCTCGTACACAACGATTGCTTCCTATGCCGATTACAAAGTCGATCTCAATGATAAAAGCACCCTAAATGCTGGGCTTCGTTTTACAAATACTCGCCTCAAAGCTGAGTGGGCCGAAGAAGCACTCATCGATGCTCGTTTGAGAAAAACACAAAATGAAAGCAATGCACTCAACGCCTCTCTGGGGTATATTTTTCGTCCCAATCCTGAATGGGAATTTCGCAGTCTTGTGGCCAGTGGGTTCCGTTCACCAAACATCGACGACATCGGAAAAATTCGAGAGAAACAAGGGATATTAACAATCCCAAATCCCCAACTAAAACCAGAGTATGCTTATACCGCAGACATTGGCGTGAGTCACTATTTTAGACAACGAACTTCTTTTGTACAACTCAACTTGTTTTATACCCTTTTGTTCGACTACATCGCTCGTCAACCATATATGCTCCCCCTTGATGACTCAACCGAAAGCAATGCTACCATAACACACATGGGAGATGAGCTGGAAACTTGGGCCAACACAAACTTGGGCGAGGCAACGCTAAAAGGCATGGGCTTCCAATGGAATGCCGTCCTGAGCAAAAGCATCACCTACAGCGGACATCTAAACTACACAAACGGGGTTATCAACAAAGATGAAGTTTCTGTCCCGTCGATTTTGCCGTGGCAAGGTTCGCAACGCCTTCTTGGTAAAGCTCGTCGTTTGCAGGCACAGCTTTCGTTTGTATTTGCGGGACAAAAAAATCCAGAAGACTACAGCAAAGGCGGCGAAGATGGTTTGGAAGAAACGCCACTTATCGACGATACCGCTATTGAACTAGACGATCAGTATGCGGGGGCCCCCGCATGGAGTCGTTTTGACTTCGGGTTGACCTATAATTTGCACGTCAACACAACCCTAGGCGTAGATCTCCACAACCTCCTTGACACCCATTACAAAGAATTTGCGTCGGGCATCTCCGCCCCGGGACGTAGTTTGCGATTGCGATTGCAGTATAGGTTCTAAGGATTGAAATGGTAAACTTTTACCGAAATTGGTTACTTTCGCATCTTATTGCGAAACCATGGCATTTCCATCGTATAAAAATTTGAACCTCGCCGAACTTTCTAAGGAGGTTCAAACCTATTGGGAGGAGAATATGACCTTCGAGGCGAGTGTGGGCACTCGAGAAGGACGACCACCCTATATTTTTTATGAAGGTCCTCCATCTGCCAATGGTTTGCCAGGAATTCACCACGTCATGGGGCGCGCAATAAAAGATATTTTCTGTCGCTACAAAACCCAAAAAGGATTTCACGTCAAACGAAAAGCCGGTTGGGATACCCACGGCCTGCCTGTCGAGCTGGGTGTAGAAAAAGAACTCGGCATCACCAAAGAAGATATTGGAAAAAAAATTAGTGTCGATGCGTACAACAAGGCCTGTCGAGAAGCGGTTATGAGATACACCGATGTATGGAATAACCTGACCAAAGAAATGGGCTATTGGGTCGATATGGATGATCCCTATGTGACTTACACCTCTAAGTATATGGAGTCTGTTTGGTGGCTGCTCAAACAACTTTATGACAAAGAGTTGATCTATAAAGGATACACCATTCAGCCCTACTCCCCAAAAGCAGGAACAGGACTTTCCACACACGAGCTCAATCAACCTGGTTGTTATCAAGATGTGACCGACACCACAGTAACCGCACAATTTGAAACGATAACAGAAAGCCTGCCCGAACAACTTAAAAGCGATCTCCCACTTCATATGCTAGCATGGACGACAACACCTTGGACGCTGCCTTCAAATACTGCTTTGACGGTAGGCCCATCCATTGCCTATGTTGTTATTGAAACCTTTAACCGTTATACCCATCTTCCTATACGTGTTTTACTCGCCAAAGATTTGGTGCCAAAAGTGTTTGGAAAAGTTTTTTATAGAGCGGATGGCAAAGACGACCTCACTACCTACGACAAGGGCGGAAAAAATATTCCTTATCTAATTGCTCAAGAGATTACTGGCTCTGACTTGGTCGACATTCGTTACCACCAATTATGGACAGATGCGCCTCTGCCACACGACAACCCTGAAAACGCTTTTCGTGTTATCTTGGGAGACTTTGTAACCACCGAAGACGGAACAGGAATCGTGCATACAGCCCCAACCTTTGGTGCTGATGATGCGCTCGTTGCCAAACAAGCCAAGCCTGAAATTCCAGCCATGCTAGTCATGGATGAAAACGAACAACTTGTGCCACTAGTTGATCTGCAAGGCCGTTTTCGAAACGAACTCGGTGCACTTGGTGGAAAATATGTGAAAAATGAATATTACGATGAAGGAAAGGCGCCCGAAAGATCTGTCGATGTCGAAATCGCCATTCGTCTCAAAGAGGAAAATAAAGCCTTTATCGTCGAAAAGTATGTGCACAGCTATCCCAATTGCTGGCGAACAGACAAGCCCGTACTTTATTATCCACTCGATTCTTGGTTTGTAAAAGTAAGCGCCCACAAAGAACGTCTTGTTGAGCTCAACAATTCGATCAATTGGAAACCCAAAGCTACAGGAGAAGGACGTTTTGGAAACTGGCTCGCCAACGCCAATGATTGGAACCTTTCACGCTCACGATTCTGGGGTATTCCGCTGCCCATATGGCGCACAGAAGACAAAAACGAAACCAAAGTCATCGGCTCTGTTGAAGAGTTAAAAATGGAAGTCGATCGTGCCGTCGAAGCTGGTGTGATGAAGACCAATCCGTTCGCCTCTTTTGTGCCTGGAGATATGGGAAATGAAAATTACGCGCAAGTCGATCTTCATAAAAACATTGTCGATACAATTTTGCTGGTCAGTACTTCAGGTAAGGTGATGCATAGAGAGTCGGATCTTATCGACGTATGGTTTGACTCTGGCTCAATGCCTTATGCACAGTGGCATTATCCGTTTGAAAACAAAGAAAAAATTGATCACGCTACCGATTTCCCTGCCGATTTTATCGCCGAAGGGGTCGATCAAACACGTGGTTGGTTTTATACACTCCACGTCATCGGCGGATTGGTTTTTGATAACATCGCCTATAAAAATGTAGTTTCCAATGGCCTTGTTCTGGACAAAAAGGGTCAGAAAATGTCCAAACGTTTGGGCAACGCTATTGATCCCTTCGAAACACTCCAAACCTATGGCCCCGATGCAACACGCTGGTATATGATTAGTAATGCCAATCCATGGGATAACCTCAAGTTTGATGTAGAAGGAATTGCGGAAGTCAGGCGAAAGTTTTTTGGAACGCTATACAACACCTATTCGTTTTTTAGTCTTTATGCCAACATCGATGGTTTTAACTTTATAGAAGATGAAATTGCCTTGTCTAAACGACCAGAAATCGACAGATGGATTTTGTCGGAACTACATTCGTTGATTAAAAAAGTCGATGCGCACTATGCCGATTATGAGCCCACCAAAGCCACACGATTACTATCAACGTTTGTCATTGAAGATTTAAGCAACTGGTATGTTCGTTTATGCCGCAGACGTTTTTGGAAAGGCAGCTATGAATCCGATAAAATTGCTGCATATCAAACGCTTTACACTTGCTTGGCAACGGTTTCCAAGCTGATTGCGCCAGTCGCTCCTTTTTATGCTGACCGCCTATATCAAGATTTAGATAAAACGACCCAGAAAGAACAGTGTTCATCGGTGCATTTGGCGTATTTCCCAGATGTAAATTCTGCTTTTATTGACCCCAAGCTCGAGCAGAAGATGCAACGAGCACAGCGCATTGTATCACTCGTGCTGTCGATTCGTAAAAAAGAAAAAATCAAGGTGCGCCAGCCACTCCAAAGAGTTTTAATCCCCGTACTCGATGCGGAAGAAAAAAGGGAAATCGAAGAAATTTCAGCACTGGTAGCTGCAGAAGTAAACGTAAAGTCCATCGAGATTTTAGACGATGCCTCTTCCATTTTGGTTAAAGAAATCAAACCCAATTTTAAAACATTGGGGCCTCGTTTTGGAAAAGACATGAAAGCCATCGCAGATGCCATCAACGGATTTGAAGCGACACAAATTAGTGCGCTAGAAAGGGATGGCTCCCTAACTATGGAAATTAGTGGGAAAAACATTATTTTAGATGCCTCAGATGTTGTCATTCAGTCCAAGGATATTGAAGGTTGGTCTGTTGCTTCTGAACAAGGTGTTACGGTTGCTTTAGATAGTACCCTCTCCGAGTCTCTTGTGCTTGAGGGCATCGCAAGGGAACTGGTCAATCGAGTGCAAAACTTGCGTAAAGACAAGGGCTTTGAAGTGACAGACACCATTGCTTTGACCATTGAAAAACACAGTCGCTTGCAAGAAGCTGTACAAGCAAATGAGAGCTATGTGATGAGTGAAATTTTGGCCAAAAAAATTCAATTTATTGATAAAAATGCTGATGGTGAAACATTGTCATTTGATGACATCGAAACTATGATTAGCATCCATAAACCAACAACAATATGAAAACGAACAATATAAATCGCTACGCAGACAAAGAGCTTGAGGAATTCAAAGTTTTGATTGAAGAAAAAATTGCAAAGGCAAAACATGACTTACAATTAATTCGCAGTGCATATATGAACGACGGAAACAACGGCACAGACGATACTTCGCCGACCTTCAAAGCCTTTGAAGAAGGGTCCGAAACCATGTCTAAAGAAGCAAATACCCAGTTGGCGATCCGCCAAGAAAAATTTATTCGTGACCTTAAAAATGCATTGATTCGCATCGAAAACAAAACATATGGTGTTTGCCGTGTTACTGGAAAACTCATTAGCCCTGAACGGTTGAAATTGGTGCCACATGCTACGCTGAGTATTGAAGCGAAAAACATGCAGAAATAAATGTTAATGACTTTTCGAAAAGCCTTTTTTTTTATTCTTGCAGTGCTTGTTGTTGACCAGTGCTCCAAATTCTACATTAAACTCCATTTTCCACTTACCGTTTATAGCTCTGATGCTATTTTAGATTGGGGTTGGTTTCGTTTGTTGTTTGTCGAAAATAAGGGAATGGCTTGGGGAGCACGGATAAGCGACTTTCTGCCTTTTGTTTCTGAAAACACAGGCAAGCTTCTACTTTCATTGATACGCATTGTCGCTGTGAGTGGGATTGGATATATGCTTTGGGATGCCATTAAAAAACAACAACATAGACTTGCAGTCATCGCTGGTTGTCTCATTTTTGCTGGCGCTCTAGGAAATATTATTGACTCATTATTTTATGGTCTTCTTTTCACAAACAGTTACGGACAAGTGGCAACCATCTTCCCCTCCGATGGTGGCTATGCGCCGTTGTTCTTTGGACACGTCGTTGACATGATTCAGTTTCCGCTATTTACTTGGGTGTGGCCTCAGTGGATACCTTGGGTAGGCGGGTCGTCTTTCACCTTTTTTGAGCCTGTTTTCAATTTAGCAGATACCGCCATCAGCGTTGGTGTGGGGATTATCTTGGTCTTTAACAAACGTATTTTTCCCAAAGACTAAAACTGCTCAATATGGTTAGGGCCAATGCAGGCGTGCAAACGAATGTCAGTGGGCTCACTATCTTCAATAGATGGTCCTACAGGAAAAAGCGACAAGCCTACAAATTTTGTTTTCGAACGACAAGCAGCCAAAAAACGATCATAAAATCCCTGACCGTACCCAACCCGTTGCCCATTTTTGTCATAGCTCAATAATGGCACAAAAACCAAATCCAATTTTTCTGGCGACAGCTGTGTTCCACCCATTGGCTCGGAAATGCCAAAAGAGGTTACTTCTCTTGGTGTTTTGGGTGTAATCACCCAATGTGTCATATGCTTAGTCGCAAAATCTGTTTTGGAAACCACCACCGTTTTTTTTTGTGAAAAAAGCAAATCGATCAAAGGTTGAGTATTGGGTTCGTTGTGTTTTTGGATGGATAAAAACACATGAACCGTTTGATAAGGCGACAGGTCAAAAAGAGTGTATTGGTGCTCCAAATCGTTTTGACGCTTTTGCAACTCTTCATTGGAAAGCTGTGTCCTTTTTTCACGATATAGTCGTCGTATCTCCTCTTTTGTCATTGGATTGAGATTGAACACAAATAAAATAATTAATTTCGTTGTATGTCAAAAGAAGCGCTAAAACTTCATGTGCAATCTCTCCCACAAGATCCTGGGGTATATCAATTTTATGACAAAAAAGATAGCATCATATATGTCGGTAAAGCCAAAAACCTCAAAAATAGGGTGTCTTCTTACTTTCGGAAAAACCTCGATTCAAGAAAAACCCAAAAGCTTGTCAAAAACATCGAAACGATCAAGCATATTGTCGTTCCAACAGAATCCGATGCGCTAATACTGGAAAACACCCTGATCAAAGAGCACCAACCCCGCTACAACATTTTGCTGCGTGACGATAAAACCTATCCTTGGATTTGTATCAAAAAAGAAGCCTTTCCAAGAGTTTTTACCACTCGAAAGGTCATTAAAGATGGCTCTGAATATTTTGGTCCGTTTACCAATTCCAAAACCGTTCGTTTACTTATGACTCTTATTCGTGAGCTCTATCCCTTGCGCAATTGTTCCTATGACTTGCGGGCAGAATCCATCGAAACCAAAAACTATAAAGTTTGTTTAGAATATCATATTGGAAATTGTTTGGGAGGGTGTATTGGCGAACAAAAAGAAGAGAATTACAATACCCATATATCCGAAATTCGTGCCTTATTGCGTGGGAATTTTAGCGAAGTCATTCGCGGTTATAAACAAAAAATGAAACTCGCAGCCGACTCTCTTCAGTTTGAAGAAGCCCAAAAAGAAAAAACAAAAATTGAACTTCTCGCCAATTATCAAGTAAAGTCCGCTGTGGTTAGTGCTGCGATCACTAATGTGGATGTTTGTACTTTGATCAGTGATGAACAGTCTGCATTTGTCAACTATCTCCACGTTGCCTATGGCTCTATTGTTCGTTTCCACAACATGGAAATCAAAAAGAAACTCGAGGAAAGTGATGAAGACTTGTTACGCGTTGCTATTGTGGAGTTACGTCGTCGTTTTCATTCTTCTTCTAAAGACGTGATTTTACCCATTGCAGTCGCTCTTGGCGATGGTGTTCGTGTTCATGTTCCACAAAAAGGCGAAAAGAAAAAACTACTTGAGCTGTCAGTTCGCAACGCCAAGCAGGGTCGTTTGGAACATCTTAAACAGATCAAAATCGCTGACCCAAAACAGCACACGACACGCCTTCTTAATCAAATGAAAAAAGACCTTCGCTTGCGTGTGCTTCCCGATCATATCGAATGCTTTGACAACTCAAACATTCAGGGTAGCAATCCCGTGGCGGCATGTGTCGTTTTTCGCAATGCAAAACCCGCAAAAAAGGAATATCGTCACTATATCATCAAAACGGTCACTGGCGCCAATGACTATGCCTCGATGGAAGAAGTGATTTATCGTCGTTATAAAAGATTGCTCGACGAAAAGCAAGATCTCCCACAATTGGTTGTGATTGACGGAGGAAAAGGACAATTGAGTTCTGCACTACTCAGTATTGATGCGCTTAACTTGCGGTCTAAGATTGCCGTCATCGGCATTGCCAAACGTTTGGAGGAAATCTATTACCCAAACGATTCCATTCCGATGTATTTGGACAAACGTTCAGAAACCTTAAAAATCATTCAGCAACTGCGCAACGAAGCTCACCGATTTGGTGTACGTCTTCACCGAAACAGAAGGAGTAAGCACGCCGTTTCGTCGTCGCTAGATGGTATCGCTGGTATCGGTGAGAAAACCGCCGTCAAACTGCTCAAAACATTTAAGTCCGTCAAGCGTATTAAGGACGCTAGTATAAATGATTTGGCAAGCGTGATCGGAGAGTCAAAAGCCCGAGAAGTCCATGCCCATTTCCACATAAAGGACAAGTAAAATGATTGATGTGTAATTTTAACAAAACTCTGTTCGACGTATCAAGGGTTTTTTTTATTTTTACTTCCGATGTATTTGCCAAAAAATTTCATCTTTCTCAGTTTATTTTTTCTTGGGACGATAGCCAATGCTATGCCCACATTGAATGATACGATCCCACCAAGCCGAATCAAAGCTTTCAAGGTAAACGATGCTTTTCAAGATGGCGAATGGTTTCGTTTTCGGATGCGTTATGGTATTTTTAATGCGAGCTATGCAGACGTTCGCTTACGCGAAACTACCCATAAAGGAAGGCCTGTTTTTCACGCCTCTGCTGTTGGAAAAACAACTGGGCTTGCGCGTTGGTTTTTTAAAGTCGATGACTACTATGATAGTTTTTTTGAGACGGAGGTTGTGAAACCCGTTCACTTTGTTCGCAACATCTCTGAAGGGAGTTATGTGAGGCATGTAAACATCGATTTTGACCATTCCACACAACAAGGAGTGGTGAACGATCTCCTCAAAAAAACAACAACCAGAATTTCTCTAAAACCAAATGTGCAAGATTTGGTTTCGACCTTTTATTATTTGCGTAATCATCTCGACGTAGAAGGAATCGAGCCGGGAGAAACCGCTAGTGTCAATATGATTTATGGAAAAACCGCTTTTGTTTTTCGCTTTCGCTTTCTCGGTTATGAAAACATCAGCACTGCCTTTGGTATTGTGCCTTGCATGAAGTTCCGACCCTACGTAGAAGAAGGTCGTTTGTTTCGAAAAGACGGTGGTCTTTCCTTATGGATTAGCAATGACAAAAACCGTATGCCTATTCGCCTGAAAGCCGATTTGCGTGTGGGGTCTATTGATGTTGAATTGGAAAGTTTTAGCGGTCTAAAACATCCTTTTAATATTTTATATTATGAATAAATATACTGCTGCGCTTCTTGGATTTGCTTGTCTTATTACGAGTTGTGGGCTGGGAGGAGCCGAAAAAAATGATGCCAATGAAAAGCCCGTTAATCCTGAAGTGTATGAGTTTGGGATTTTGCTCAACGACTACCATGTTGTTCGTGATACGGTCGTGCGTGGGGATAGTTTTGGAGGGATTTTAGAAAAATACGGCATCTACTATCCTCAGATATACAACATTAACAATGTTGCTAAAAAAGCTTTTAACTTTCGAAAAATCCGAACAGGCAGACCTTACACCTTGCTGTGTAGTAAAGATTCGTTGCAAACCCCTGAACTGCTCATCTACCAACCCAACGCCATTGACTATGTGACTGTGAAATTGCAAGATTCTCTTTGGGCAAAAAAAGAACAAAAAGAAGTGCGTTTGATACAACGCGAAGCTTGGGGAGTGATCAATAGCTCTTTGTATGAAACGCTAAACGAACAAGGATTAAGTCCGCTTGTCGCCTACGATATGTCCGATATTTACGCGTGGACTATCGACTTTTTTCGGTTGGAAAAAGGAGATCGTTTTAAGGTATTTTACACTGAAAAATATGTCAACGATTCTGTTTTTGTTGGACATAACCGCGTACACGCCGCTTATTTTGAACACCGTGGCAAACCCATTTATGCCATTGAGTTTGAGTCCGACTCCATTCGTGGCATCAATGAGTTTTTTGACGAAAAAGGTAAAAACCTACGCCGTGCTTTTTTGCGAGCACCCGTTAACTTTTCACGGATATCATCTCGCTATAACACCAAACGAAGAATTTCGTACTACGGACGGGTAAAACCCCATTACGGAACTGACTTCGCCGCTCCGGTCGGAACTCCAATAAGGACAACCGCTGCAGGTAAAGTGATAAAATCGGGCTATGCCAAAGGCAATGGAAATTATGTAACCATAAGGCACAATGGAACCTACTCCACCCAATACCTCCACATGAAAAAAAGAGGGGTTCGCGTTGGGCAGTATGTCGGCCAAGGAGACTATATCGGCACTGTGGGTATGACCGGCTACACTTCAGGACCACATGTGTGCTATCGTTTTTGGAAAAACGGAAAACAGGTCGATCCATTTAAAACAAAATTACCTGACGCAAAACCAATCGCAAGTGATTTGAAAGAAGCATATTTGCAACACATGATTCCTTGGAAGGAAAAATTAGACTGCATCATTTTTGAAGAACAAAAAACAAACACAAATGCCATTACCGAAAATCAACCCAACAACAACAGCGGCTTGGAGCAAACTACAAAAGCACTTTAGCGAAACCAAAGCGAATCGCTTACAAGACTTGTTTGCGGCAGACGCCAAACGAGGAGAAACTTTGCGGATTTGCTGGGAAGACTTTTATGTTGATTACTCCAAAAACCTGATGACAGATGAGACTCTTGCATTGCTGCTCGAACTCGCTGAAGAGTGCCAACTCAAAGTGGCGATGGAAAACTATTTTGGTGGTGATGTTATCAACGCAACGGAGGGGCGAGCCGTTCTTCACACTGCGCTACGTGCACCAAGCACGGCTGACGTTCGCGTCCATGGGGAGAACATCATTCCCGAGGTTCATGCGGTTATCGAAAAGATACAATCGTTTAGTCAAGGTGTGATTGATGGAACAACAACAAGTAGCACCGGACAGGCGTTTACCGATGTGGTCAATATCGGTATTGGTGGTTCTGATTTGGGACCTGTAATGATTACCGAAGCCCTCGAGCATTATAAAAATCATCTTCGTCTCCACTTTATTTCAAACGTTGACGGAGACCACGTGATGGAGGTCTTAAAGAAAGTCAATCCTGAAACGACCTTGTTTGTGGTGGTTTCTAAATCTTTTACAACGCAAGAGACACTTACCAATGCCAGCACTGCCAAAGCATGGCTTGTCGATGCTCTTGGCGACAATGCCGTAGCCGATCATTTTGTGGCAGTATCCACCAACCTTCCAATGATTAATTCTTTTGGGATCAACCCAGACAATGTCTTTCCCATGAACGATTGGGTTGGTGGTCGGTTTTCCTTGTGGAGTGCCGTTGGCCTGTCCATTGCATTAAGTGTAGGTCCCGATCACTTTAGCGAATTACTTGAAGGGGCACACGAAATGGATACGCATTTTGCATCGACTCCCCTTGACAAAAACATCCCGGTTGTTTTAGCACTTCTCACCCTTTGGTATAATAACTTTCATGGGGCTGAAAGCGAAGCGATTATTCCCTACACGCAATACCTCCACCGCTTGCCTGCCTATCTGCAGCAAGGAATCATGGAGAGCAATGGAAAAAGCGTTGACCGTGCAGGAAGGCCTGTAAACTATCAAACAGGAAACCTTATTTGGGGAGAGCCAGGTACCAATTCGCAACACGCTTTTTTCCAGTTGATTCACCAAGGAACCAAATTGATTCCCGCACATTTTATTGGGTTTAAAGAATCGCTACATGGGAATAAAGACCATCACGACAAACTGATGGCCAACTTTTTTGCGCAAACTGAAGCCCTGCTGATGGGGAAATCGGAAGAAGCCGTTCGTAGCCAAGGCACAGACGAATCGCTTGTCCCTTTTAAAGTTTTTGAAGGAAACAAGCCCACCACAACATTACTCATCGACCAACTAACGCCGCGAAGTTTGGGAAAATTGGTCGCGATGTATGAGAACAAAATCTTTGTAGAGGGAATCTTATGGAACATTTACAGCTATGATCAATGGGGTGTTGAGCTTGGAAAGCAATT
>JABHGH010000118.1 GCA_018672145.1 Flavobacteriaceae bacterium | reverse complement strand
ACCTACTGCAGTCAAGAACAATACGCCACCAATAAACGGTATTTTTCGTACGATTTCCGTGAAGACTCTCCCACCGCAATCTTACGTACTGTCATGCCAGATGTCATAATCTCTGCCTTGAGAGGAAATGCTCAGGAACAGTATGTTGCACATGACATACTGATTGACTTTGCGCATTTGCATGAGTCCAAACTTCTTTTTCTTTCTTCCGCCAATGTGTTTGATGGCTTTTGGCACTACCCCAGTTACGAGCACGACAAAACCTTTTCAGAAAGTGTGTATGGCCTTCTCAAAATTCAAGTTGAAAATAAAATAATACGCATGCCTCCTTTTAGTTGGGCCATTGCAAGACTTCCCATGGTGTTTGGCGCAAACAGTCCTCGCCTATTTGAACTAAAAAATGCAATCGAAAAGAAAAAGCCCTATGAGATATTTCCCAATACAGTCATCAATCTCACTACAGACTATTTTGTTACCCAACAATTACATTATATAATCAATAGAAATTTGTGGGGTATATTTCACTTGGGAAGCACAGATTTAACACATCATGATGAGTTTATTTTTCAACTTGTCGACGGCCTTCATGTAAAAGAAAAACCAATATACAAGCATGTGTACACGAGCAATCATGATCGTTATATTGTAGCACTACCAAAAGATAACACTCTTCCAAAACACCTTAGTTATCGCTGCGAGGAGGTGTTGGCAGAAACACTTCGGAAAATGCCAAAAAACAAATGATTGTCGTTGACGCTAGACCTCAATCTAAGAATGTTATCCTATAAGCACAAATACTAGTTTTCTATTGGTGGTTAAGAATCGTCCTACAAAAAATTTGATTTATTTAAAAATGGAATTTGATTTTTTGACAAAAAAATATACATTGAAAATGCAAACATCGTCAGTGCTTTTTTCTTTTTTAAACATTTTTAAAAAGATGCGCTAGTCTAATGTTTGCATGACACAAATCTTTTATTTAACCAAAACCACCAAATCATGAAGCCATTCATAAAACCAACATTAACTATTTTTTTATTCTTCTTTTTTTCCAATGGATATACTCAATTTTGGAAAACCAAAAGGGTTGTAGGAAATGGAAATCTGACTACAGAAACAACAACAACATCCGACTATGACCAGCTAAAATCAGTAGGTTTTATGGACGTAGAGCTAGTCAGAGGAACTGAGGGAAAAATCGTTGTGGAAACCGACGAAAATATACATGAGCTGGTCAAAATCAATGTTAAAAATAATACTTTGATTTTGGACACAAACAATGTGAATCTGAAGACGAAAAAGGGAATTCATATTAAAGTCCCTTTTGAAGAACTGTCAAGCATTACTTTAGTTGGTTCTGGTGACATTTACTCAACACATCCCTTGGAAACGAGTAAGTTCGAAACCACCCTTATCGGGTCTGGAGATATTAAATATAAAGGAGAACCAAACCAAAAAGAAATCCGAGTGTTTGGTTCGGGTAATATCACAAATGCATCAAAGCAATAAATTTCACACAATCTATACTGTCATCACTAATAAATGAGACTTGTTCAAGCAGCTAAGTCGAGTTCTATTTATTTTGATCTCTTGAATTTAAAAATGTGCGTGGCTTGTCAAATCCAAAATCCGTTTTTTTTATCTTTGGCAAAAGGTCAATATGGGAAGAGCATTTGAATTTCGAAAAGCACGAAAAATGAAGCGATGGTCAGCAATGGCCAAAACCTTTACAAGAATTGGTAAGGACATCGCAATGTCAGTTCGAGACGGAGGAGCCAATCCCGAAACGAATTCTAGACTACGCGCTGTTATTCAAAATGCAAAAGCCGTCAATATGCCCAAAGACAATATTGAGCGTGCAATCAAACGTGCTTCTGACAAAAGTGTCGAAAACTACAAAGAGGTTTTGTTTGAAGGGTATGGTCCTCATGGAGTTGCGATTTTAGTTGAAACCGCTACTGACAACAACAATCGAACCGTTGCAAATATTCGAAGCTACTTCAATAAGTGTAACGGAAACTTAGGAACTTCTGGATCTGTTGAATTTATGTTTGACCACACCTGCAATTTCAGAATCCCTACCGATGGATTAGATGTTGAAGAACTCGAACTGGAATTTATAGATTATGGTGTTGATGAGGTCTTTGTAGATGATGATGGTATTCTGCTTTACGCCCCTTTTGAGCAGTTTGGTGCCATTCAAAAGGAACTTGAACAAGATGAAATACCAATCCTCTCCTCTGGCTTCGAACGCATACCAACGACAACCAAAGCATTGACAGGTGAACAGGCAGAGGAAGTTGAAAAATTACTTGAAAAAATTGAAGAGGACGATGACGTACAAAACGTTTATCACACCATGATTTAGCGCATCAACTGTTTTGCACGTTCCAAGTCGGCTGGTACATCAATGCCAATGCCCACAAAATCTGTCTCTAGCATTTGAATGGTTTTTCCCATTTCCAAATAGCGGATGGCCTCTATTTTCTCTGCTTCTTCGAGCGGTGTGGGTGGATGGTGGTAAAAATCGACAAGGGCATTTTTGCGAAACGCATACACCCCAACATGCTTATAGTAGATTATTGGTGTGTCTTCAGTGCGGAGATAAGGAATCGCTGTGCGTGAAAAGTAGAGCGCGCGATGTGACAAGTCAGTAATAACCTTCACAACGTTGGGGTTTTCGATATCTTCGGAGATTGGAATCATCAGCGATGCCAAATCAATCGACTGTGTTTTATCGTTTTGAAAAACGTCAATCAAATTCTGTAAGCTGGCTGCGCTAATAAAAGGTTCGTCGCCCTGTACATTAATAATCACATCGACCTCCAATTCGAGAACTGCTTCGGCTATGCGATCGCTACCACATTGGTGTTGTTTTTGACTACGAATCACATTTCCACCAAAACCGCGGATAGCATTTTCGATCTGATCGCTATCGGTCACGACATAGACATTATCAAACAGTCCTGAATTGTGAACTGCCTCGTAGGTGTGTTGAATCACGGGTTTGCCAGCAAGATCGGCCAAGAGTTTTCCTGGAAAACGACTGGCTTGGTAGCGGGCAGGGATAGCAGCGATCACTTTCATGGTACGAAAATACAACAAATCAGTCGTTGGTCACGTCATCATTCCCAAACCCAATCAGGAATAACTGTTCCGACGCGCGAGTGACGGCAGTATAGAGCCAACGAAAATAATCTAACGAGGGACCATCAGGCAAGTACGGTTTTTCGACAAACACCCTTTTCCATTGTCCACCTTGTGCTTTATGACACGTCAACGCATAGGCAAACTTGACTTGCAATGCGTTGAAGAACGGATTTTTCTTGACTTCTGGATATTGTTTGTATTTGGGTAAATGTGCATAGTCTTGACGAACCTTGGTGTAGAGTTCATTGGATTGGTCATAGGTCAGGGCGTGACCTTCTGCATCGAGTGCGTCCAAAATCAAAACAGTATCAAAGGGAGCTTGGTCAGGGTAATCGACCAATTGCACATGGACTTTGGCAAAGCGAAATCCGTAGAGTTCTTGAAAGGACTGAATACGTAAAATCTCAATCACATCGCCATTGGCGATAAACCCAGCTTGGCTTTCAGGGCTGAGCCAGAAATAATTGTTTTTGACAACAATTAGCAAGTCGCCTACCGCCAAATCATTTTCTAGGCTCATAATCTGTTTGCGAATTTGGCGGTTGTAAAGGTTGGCCCTTTTGTTTGAACGAACGACTATGGTGGTTTCTGTACGCCCAACATCGCGATAGCCATCTTCGAGTGCGCCTTGTATGTCGTGACCGTCAATTAAGTGCGTGATATCGGCCATTCCTTGCAGATGAAAGCGAAAATCATTGACAATATTCTCTTGCAAAAGCTGGCGTAGTCTTGTGGCATTGTGCAGTATACCCGATGCTGCATCCTGACGAAGAACTTCCGAGAGTTCGACTTCGGTGACATCAACGGAGAAATTAAGGGATAAATAGTTTTGTTGTAAAGCCGGACTCAACTCCTGTTTTACAGGGGGTAACTGTGCCGTGTCGCCCACAAATACCAATTTGCAATCTGTTCCTTCATGAACGTATGAAATCAAATCTTGAAGCAAGGATCCGTTATCAAACAACTTGGACGTAGCTAGTTCGTCCCCTATCATAGAGGCCTCATCAACAATAAAGATCGCTTTACGGAATTTGTTTTTTTGTAACTTGAATTTGATGCCGCCATTCTTGTTTTGTTGCGCAAAGTAGATACGCTTATGAATGGTGTTGGCTTTATGCTTTGCATAACTCGACATGACCTTGGCAGCTCGACCAGTGGGTGCCAACAAAACAACCTTAAAACCTTGCTGTTGCAATGGTCTAAGCCAAGAGCCAATTAGCGTTGTTTTTCCAGTTCCGGCATAACCCTTGAGCAGAAATAATGTATTTTTTTTTGATTGTCGCAAAAAACTAGAAAAGCCAATAATCGCTGTTTGCTGATCCGAAGTGGGCGTGTAAGGAAATGCTTTTTGAATATGTTCTTCTAGACTCATAGTAGCTTATTGAGAGTAAAAGTAAGTTCTTTTTACCTTTTTCTATTCAAAAAAAATTGTAGTTTTGTTAGCATTCAAATTCATATCAGTTATGAAATCTGGCATTCAAATCGTTCTATGGGTACTTTGTGTGTTTTTTGCGTACAAAATTTACGATTCAATCAATGGTCCCATTGCATTCAACCAAATAAAAACTGAGCGGTACACCAAAGTCATCGCTAAGTTAAAAGACATCGGAAATGCGCAAGCTGCCCACAAAGATGTGTTGGGCTATTACAGTGATAACCTTGACAGCTTGGTTGCCTTTGTTGATTCAGCACAATATACCTTGACACAAAAGCGTGATTCGAGTTTTTTGGAATATGACAAGATATATAGAATTGACATGCTACGTGAGGTAATTGTTGTGGATACACTTGGATTTGCTTCTGTGAAAGACTCTTTGTTTGGCGATTCAGACCGCTACAAACAAATGATGTTTGTTCCAATCAAGGGGAAAGAAGACCAACGCTTTACCCTTTCGACAGACGTTTTAGACAACAATGGATACCGTTTGCCTGTTTTTGAAGTCAAAGTAAGCAAAGATATTGTTCTGCACGATCAAGACAAATACCTCGTCTCGGAAGAGAAAAAGGTGGTTTCAGTTGATGGTGTTAATGGCCCCGACATTACACTTGGTTCATTAACTGAAGTGAGTACAAGCGGAAACTGGCCCACTACATATGACACCCCAAAAGAGTAAGACCCTTTCCGAAAAAAATCAAGCTTTGTCCATTCTGATTAACAGGGATGGACTTTCTTTTTTAACATATAACCCCGCAACAAAAGAAGTTGGGAGACTCAAATCCTATGACTTTCAAGAAAATGTTGCCGAGGAAGAACTTCATGAATATATCAAGAAGTATCTCGCCGAACAAGGTGTGACTGACCAATCGTATTCTGATGTTCGATCATGCATCGCCAATAACCTATCTACTTTTGTACCTGAACCCCTTTTTGACGAAAACAAAAGAGCCACTTATCTTGAAGATCATGCCGACATTCGCAAACATGATTTTGTGTCTTTTGACAATGTTTCATCAACCGATGCAGTGAACGTCTATATTCCCTATGTCAATGTAAACAATATGTTTCTTGAAATGTTTGGTTCGTTTTCGTACGTGCACGCCAGCAGTTTGCTTCTCGACATTTTATCAAAAAAAGCAGCTGACATTGAAAAAAACAACCCCTATTGGGTGGTTCATATTCAACACAGTTTGACGTACTTTTTTGTGTTTACTAATGGACAGCTGGCATTTTACAATACTTTTTCATGGCAAAACGAAACCGACTTGCTGTATTACGCCCTTGCCGTTGCCAAGAACAATAAGATTGATCTAAATAAAGCGACTCTTTGGTTAAGTGGTCGTATTTCCCCTAGGGATGAAACGCATCAGCTTTTGTCAAATTATGTAAATACAACACACTTTTTAATGACGAGCAAAGCATTAAAAACATCAAATGT
>JABHGH010000058.1 GCA_018672145.1 Flavobacteriaceae bacterium | reverse complement strand
TTTAAGAAAAAACGACGTAAAGGATACCGTGTAAAAAACGGTCATCGCCAGTCACTCACTGAAATTCTCATAGAGTCTATAGGCACTTCAGCAAAGAAAAAAGCAGCGCCAGCTGAAAAAGTTGAAAAAACTAATGTAAAGGCTAAGCCTGCCGCAAAGAAAGAAGCTGCTAAAGCTGCTACAAAAAAGACAGCGGCCAAGCCAAGTGCTGATTTGAGCAGTAAAACCGTTGCTGAACTCAAAGCAATGGCTAAAGAATCCGGAGTTTCAGGATATACCAGTTTGAAAAAAGCAGAATTAATCGCGGCACTATCCGCTAAATAAAGATACCATGGCACACAAAAAAGGAGTAGGTAGCTCTAAAAACGGAAGAGAATCGGAATCGAAACGTTTAGGCGTTAAGATTTTTGGTGGTCAGCCCGCCATCGCTGGGAACATTATTGTTCGTCAACGCGGTACGCAACACCATCCTGGAGACAACGTGTATTTAGGGAAAGATCACACTCTTCACGCGAGAGTGAATGGTACTGTGGTGTTCGCCAAAAAGAGAAACAATCGTTCTTATGTTTCGATTGAACCGAATGCATAAAAAACAATAGCTAGTAGAATATAAAAAACCCTTTGCCATGGCAAAGGGTTTTTTTTGTGATCAATTTCCAAAGTGCAAAAAAAAACCGAGACCTAAAAAAAGATCTCGGTTTTTAAGTATTCTCTCTTTTCTTAGTAGCGGTAGTACTCTGGTTTATAAGGACCTTGTACGTCTACGCCAATATAGCTTGCTTGCTCTTGGTCAAGTTCCTCGAGTTCAACACCTAATTTTTCGAGATGTAAACGAGCGACTTGCTCGTCCAAGTGCTTTGGTAACATATACACCTTGTTCTCATAACGATCGCTGTGTTTCCACAATTCGATTTGAGCGAGTGTTTGATTGGTAAAGGAGTTACTCATCACAAAACTTGGGTGACCTGTTGCACAACCTAGGTTGACCAGACGACCTTCAGCCAAGACGATAATATCATTACCATCTACGTTGTATAGATCAACTTGCGCTTTGATTTCGTCTTTGGTGTGACCATAGTTATCGTTTAGCCACGCCATATCGATTTCATTGTCAAAGTGCCCAATATTACAAACGATGGTTTTGTCCTTCATAGCACGAAACTGACGCTCGGTCACAATGTCTTTGTTGCCGGTTGCAGTGACAACAATGTCTGCGTTGCCAATAACCGTTTCTAATTTTTTGACTTCAAAACCGTCCATAGCAGCTTGAAGCGCACAGATCGGATCGATTTCAGTGACAGTCACAATCGCTCCTGCTCCTTGGAATGATGCGACAGTTCCTTTCCCAACATCGCCATATCCTGCAACGACCACGCGTTTTCCTGCGAGCATGATATCAGTAGCACGACGGACAGCATCAACAGCACTTTCTTTACAACCGTATTTGTTATCAAATTTTGATTTGGTAACAGAATCATTAACATTGATCGCTGGTAAAGGAAGTGTTCCGTTTTTCATACGCTCATACAAACGATGAACACCAGTCGTTGTTTCCTCTGAAAGACCTTTGATTTCTGAGACGAATTCGGGGTATTTGTCCAAGACCAGATTGGTCAAGTCACCACCATCATCCAAAATCATGTTCAATGGTTTTTGATCATCACCAAAGAAAAGGGTTTGTTCAATACACCAGTCAAATTCTTCCTCGTTCATCCCTTTCCAAGCATAAACTGGAATACCGGCTGCTGCAATGGCAGCGGCGGCATGGTCTTGTGTGGAAAAAATATTACAAGAACTCCACGTCACATCTGCACCCAAATCAACTAATGTTTCGATGAGTACTGCTGTTTGGATGGTCATATGGAGGCATCCAGCGATGCGTGCTCCAGCGAGAGGTTTTTCACTTTTAAATTGTTTGCGCAAGGCCATCAGTCCGGGCATCTCTGCCTCGGCAAGTTTGATTTCTTTGCGACCCCAATCTGCAAGTGAGATGTCCTTAACTTTATAGGGGAGTGTTTTTGTTGCCATAGTTGTATATTTGTTCTTCTACAATTTTTGTTCAAAATTACAAATAGATATGCCCATTTACAAAAAGCAGGACATGAATTCTAATACATCTCTGTGGGTGTGGCATATTACCGAAGAAGAAGCGAATTTATCACGGCAACTAACACTTACCCAAAATTGTATTAATCGCCTAAAAAACATGCGTCACTCGTCGCACAGAAAAGGGTTTTTGGCGGTGCGTTGTTTGCTTCGAGCGGCAAATATACCCATCCATAAAATTCACTATTCAACGGATGGGAAACCATATATGAAGCAAGGTCCTTTTTTGTCGTTTAGTCACTCAAAGCATTTTGCTGCCATCGCTATTGGCAACGTCCCTGTTGGAGTCGATGTGGAACAGCAAAGAGACAAAATAGTTCGGATTGCTAAAAAATTTGTCAACCCCATAGATAAAGCACGCACCGATACCGTTGCCGCATTGACTGATTTGTGGTGTGTCAAAGAAGCCATGTACAAAATGATTTCCGTTCCCGGCATTCGCTTGAATAAAGATATTTCTGTGGATTTTAAAGAATATCAAAAAGGGATGGCGACTTACAAAGATCAATCCTATCACTTTTTCCATGATTCATGGAGTGATTATAGTTGCGCTTTAACCATTAAAGAAAAAGTATGAATATTTCTGTTGAGATCACCTTTACTCCGCTACACGACAAATACAAAGCTCATATTCAAGATTTCATTACCAACTTGCGTACAGGTGGCTTTACGATTTCAGAAACCCCATTGAGCACCCAACTATATGGCTCTTATGATGAGCTGATGTCTTTTTTAACGACACAGATTAAAACGGCCTTAAGCAAAGAAGAAAAAGCAGTTATGCATCTAAAATTATTTAACGCTAATCGAAGTGATTATGTCCCAAGTTTTTGATTTTTTATTTGCGCAATACGCTACCTATGACCCCATTGACATAGGACTCGAAATTATAGGGGTTGTTTTTGGTTTATTGAGTGTTTGGCTCGCTAAAAAAAATCACATCGGAGTTTTTCCCACGGGAATGATTTCAACCTTTGTATATGTTTATCTCCTTTTCCAATGGGGACTTATTGGGGATATGATGATCAATGCCTATTATTTCGCCGTGTCTATATATGGCTGGTATATTTGGACGAGAGTCAATGATCAAAAAGAACAAACCCACATTTCGTCCATGTCAACTACCGAATGGCGTAATATTGCTGCTTTGTTTTTGGGAAGCCTTCTTTTTGTTTACGGCGTATATCAATGGTTTGGGTTGTGGAACTCGTCAACTGCTGTAATTGACACCTTTACGACTGCTATCTTTTTTTCAGGGATGTGGCTCATGGCAAGACGAAAAATTGAAAATTGGATTTTTTGGATTGTTGGCGATGTGATTTCCGTACCTTTATACTTGGTCAAGGGGTTTAGCTTTACCAGTTTTCAATATCTAATTTTTACATTAATAGCCATATTTGGATATCTCGCATGGAAAAAGACCTTGGACAGTCACCAGCTCACTGTGCTAAAGTAGTGTTGTTTGGTCCTGAATCGACAGGAAAAACAACATTGGCAAAAAAACTAGCTGCTCATTTCAATAGCAAATGGGTGCCTGAGTTTGCACGTGCATATCTACAGAAAAAATGGGATGAAAAGCAGGAAATTTGCACCAAAGATGATTTGCCTTTGATTGCTGCTGGTCAAATGAAGCTCGAAAACGAAAAAGCCGCTCAAGCAAATGCCATTTTATTTTGCGATACAGACCTTCTTGTTACAACGACATATTCAGAAGTTTATTTTGATGGATATTGCGATCCTCAACTTCGTGCTTTTGCATTGAAAAACACCTATGATCTATACTTGCTCACCAATATTGATATCCCATGGGTTGCCGATGATTTGCGTGATAAACCCAACGAAAGAGTCCAGATGTTAAATCGTTTCACATCTACTCTCAATAAATTACAACGACCCTATGCTGTTGTGCAAGGTCAAGGCGAAGAACGCTTTCGTTCTGCCCTACAAGCTATTGAACAGCACCTTCCATATGTTTAGGTTTCACCAACACATATTCACAACTCAAAACCAGGGACATTTTGTTGTTGAAGCACAATCGAACACTTTATTTGTTGCTGTCTCATCCTTGAGTTTTGCACTGGTAATAGGGATGAATGATTTTTAGGAACAACTCATCAAAATACCCATTAATATTTTATATTTGACCCATCTCAAAGGGGTGCCCAAAATAATCGGGCTGAGATCATACCCAATGAACCTGGGCAGGTAATGCTGCCAAGGGAAGTTTATTACAACAACATAACAATAGAATAATTCCCCCTTTTATTCGTAAATAATTTATACGAATGAAATATTACCTATTTTTTTTAACTTGCTTTTCTTGGGCGATGTCCCAACAAGCTCAAGATACCTTACAAACAACAATTGACTTGAAAGAGGTGACAGTAGCCGCATTACAAGCGACGAGTGACACACCCATAGCCTTTACCAACCTTACAAAAGAGGAGTTGGAAGAACGCAATTTAGGTGTTGATATGCCAATACTTATGAATTTTCTTCCTGGTGTGGTCACAACTAGTGACGCGGGTGCTGGGGTTGGTTATACAGGTATACGTGTACGTGGAAGTGACGCCACAAGAATCAATGTGACAATCAATGGAATACCCTATAACGATGCCGAATCACATGGAACATTTTGGGTTAATCTGCCTGACTTTAGCTCATCAGTTGACTTTGCGCAGTTACAACGTGGTGTAGGGACTTCGACCAATGGCGCAGGTGCTTTCGGGGCAAGCATCAATCTTACAACAGATAGTAATTCGGAAAAGAGTTATGCCATACTCGCCAATAGTATGGGAAGTTTTAACACGCAAAAACACACTGTCAAATTTTCTACTGGTCAAATAAGAGATCGTTTTGAGCTAGCGGGGCGTTTGTCCAAGATTGACTCGGACGGTTTTATTGACCGAGCAAGTTCTGGCCTAAAATCATATTTTTTACAAGCTGTGTTCCAGGAGCGTAAAACAAAAGTCAAAGCACTTGCTTTTGGTGGGTTCGAACGCACTTATCAATCGTGGTTTGGTATAGATGGTGCAACACTAGAAACGAATCGAACCTACAACCCTGCAGGAATCAATTATGACGACGCGGGAAATGTAGAAGGCTACTATAAAGATCAAGTTGATAATTACAACCAAGATCATTATCAGATACACTGGGAGCAAGGCATCAATGCTTATTGGTCGTTCGCACTCGGGCTCAACTACACCTACGGGAGAGGTTATTATCAAGAGCTCAACGACTTGTGGCATGACCAAAACGTGAGTCTTTCGGGGAAAACCTCTGCGGCATATTTAATGTTGCCAGACAAGAGTGCGACTGAAACTGAGAATGTCACCCAAAAGTGGCTAGACAACGATTTTTATGTTGCCAATCTGATGACTCGATTTCAAAAGAGAAAGCAAACGCTGCACTTAGGCTTGTCTTTCAGTAGCTATGTCGGAGACCACTTTGGGACATTGATTTGGGCACAAAATGCGGGTGGGGCTCTTCCTGACCATCGTTTTTATGAGAATCAAGGGAAGAAAACAGACGCCAACGTATTTGCCAAACTCACTCATGCCATTGGAACCAGATGGAAATTATTTGCTGATATGCAATACCGCTGGGTCGATTATGCTGTTTCGGGAATGCAAGCAGGTCAAATCCCTATAAATGTGGATCGGCATTACGGCTTTTTCAACCCTAAAGGCGGACTGACCTACAGCATCAACACGAACCAACAGGCATATTTTTCTGTAGCAAAAGCCAACAAAGAGCCCAACCGCACTGATTTTGAAAACGGCAATCCATCAGCCGAAGAACTTATAGACTTTGAATTGGGGTGGCGTGTGACGCAACCCATGTTTCAGTTTAGTGCTAACGCATACTTTATGGACTACACCAACCAATTGGTACTCACGGGAGCCATTGATGAGGTGGGTGCACCTATCCGAACAAACAGTGGAAGTAGTTATCGAACAGGCATGGAATTCGATCTCAACTGGGTGCTCAACACCCAATGGAAGTGGCAATCCAACATGTCATTGAGCACCAATAAAAACCGCAATTTTTATTTCGAACGCAATGGCGAGTTGCAAGCTCTTGGCGACACAAATCTGTCCTATTCTCCAACAATTGTTGCTGCCAGTCAATTATACTTCACGCCCGCAGCGGACTGGTCATTGAGTTTGTTAAGCAAGCACGTTGGGAAGCAATATTTAGGAAATATTGACGCTTTGTTATCGAAATTGGATGCGTACTCTACACAAGATATTCATATTCAACATACGCTATCACCGACATGGTGTGATGCATTGCATTTACAATTGTTGCTCAATAATATTTTGGATGTCGATTACACGTCAAATGGGTATTTCTACACTTTTGATGATACATGGAGCGATCCAAATGCTATCACGACTGTCGAAGGAGTTGGCTATTATCCACAAACAGGATTTCACTTTCTCGCAGGAATGACACTCCGTTTTTAGTTATAGATCAACACGAGATTCCCTGTGCGGCGTACACCATAGTTGACCATGCCGTACTGGGCATCTTCGCTTAGTGGTTGACCTGTGACCAAACTGTACAGGTAGTCCTCACAATTGCACTTTGTTTCAATTCCTTGAATTTCTGTAGACGAACACGTATTTGGCCTGTGGTTGGGGCAGCTTGCTTCCCAAGCCAATAGCTGTGTGCCATTAAGATTGTAGAAATGCACACCTCGCAAACCTAACTGAGATAAAGTCAGGGTTCCCCCTGTAAAGCGGAGATTATCGTATTGAGGCAGGTTGAGATTGAGTTCAAACTCGAAAGGAGGAAGTTGATTGAGGTATGGGTTTTGTTGGACATCATCGTTTGCACAACTCAAAAAGAGAGACAAAAGAACAACAAGACAAAGTGGCTTCATTTTTGACAGCAAAGTACGTTAAAAATTAGATTTTTGTATATTTGCTTACAATCCCTTGTTATGGGATTTTCTTTCTTATAAAATTCAATATTATGACTGCGGTTTCTTATTACACGCCCGAAGGGTTAAAAAAATTACGTGATGAGCTCAACCAATTAAAAGATGTCGAGCGACCAAAGGCATCCCAAGCGATTGCTGAAGCGCGTGACAAAGGAGATTTGAGCGAAAATGCAGAGTACGATGCTGCCAAAGAAGCACAAGGCTTGCTAGAGCTTAAAATATCAAAAATGGAAGAGGTTTTGGCGAGTGCCAGAGTAATTGATGAATCACAACTGGACCCCTCGAAAGTACATGTACTATCTACGGTGAAGATTCAAAACGTAGCGAACAAAATGGAAATGACATACACTCTTGTAGCAGAGAGCGAAGCTGACCTCAAAACAGGTAAAATCTCTGTGAGTTCGCCTATTGGAAAAGGTCTTTTAGGGAAATCAGTCGGCGAGCTGAGCGAGGTGAGTGTTCCCA
>JABHGH010000119.1 GCA_018672145.1 Flavobacteriaceae bacterium | reverse complement strand
TCGTCTCCAAGGTGACCAATCAACATGACTTTATTTAATGTACCGCTCATCGTTGTGTTTAGACCAAAAATACATTAATCGAAAAACTTGTGCAAGAATCGATCGATTAGTCTAGATACGGGATATGTTTTTAGCGTTGTAATTGATACGGTTTGTATGGGGTCGGGCGTTGTAACAGGCGCAATCCAAAAAGATGTATAGATGTGTTGATGTGTTAGTTGGTGCACCCAAGGTTCCTCGTTATAAAGATAAAGTGAGTCTGCCTCAACCCAGGATGGCAATTGGGTGTTACTCCCCATCGTTTGAATGTTCATTGGCGTTTTAGACTCTAAAAGCGGAAATTCATAAAGCTGTTGCCAAATGTCTTTATGCAAACGCTGAGTGATTACTGTTTGTTGATTAGGAAATAAAGGTACGATGTAGTTAAAGTAACGTTTCTTTGGTGGGTTACTCTTTTTTTTGACTGGTAGTTCGCTTACTTTATTTTTCATTAGCGCGACACAGGTGTTTTTGAACACACACTGCTGACAAAGGGGGTTTTTTGGTTTGCACTGCAAAGCACCAAATTCCATAATGGCTTGGTTATAATTCCCCGGGTCGTGAGAATCTAAAAGTTCTTGAGCGAGTTTGGCAAACTGTTTTTGAGCAGGTCCCGTGTTGATGGGGTTGTCGATTCCGAAATACCTTGCTAAAACACGATAAACATTTCCATCGACAACCGCATGAGGCTTGTTAAAACAAATGGAAGCAATGGCAGAAGCAGTATACACACCGATACCTGGTAATTTTTGTAGCTCATAATAACTGTCGGGAAAGGCGCCGTCATATTTTTCCACAATGATCTTGGCAGCCTTATGGAGGTTTCGCGCTCGACTATAATAACCAAGTCCTTGCCACAGCTTTAAAACTTGTTCTTCGGAAGCATCGGCGAGATTATGTATAGTAGGAAATTGTTTTACAAAACGATTGTAATATTCTATACCATAGGCGACACGAGTTTGTTGAAGAATGATTTCAGAGAGCCAAACATGGTAAGGCTTGCTGTGGGAACGCCAAGGTAAATCACGCTTGTTAACCTCGTACCAACGCAGCATCCTAGCACCAAACCCTTTTTTTAAAGACATCGGGCACAAGATATTTAATTTATACGCTGATATACAAGGGATTTAGTCAATTATAATTTATATATTTGCTCACCAAAAAAAATAAATAACCAAATTAAATAAGCATGACAAAAGCAGATATTGTCACCAAAATTTCAGACCGCTTGGGCGTTGAAAGAGTTGAGACACAAGCTGTCGTTGAACAATTTATGGATGAAGTAAAAAATGCTTTAGAAACAGGGGAGAACGTTTACCTGCGAGGCTTTGGAAGCTTTATTATAAAAACCCGTGCTGAAAAGAAAGGTAGAGATATTTCAAAAAACATCACCATTGATATTCCGGCTCAAAACATTCCAGCGTTTAAACCCGCTAAAGTTTTTGTGGAGAGTGTAAAGGAAAAGGTGAAAGTATCCTAATCGTTGTAATTAATATATTTAAATAGACACTATGCCAAGTGGTAAAAAGAGAAAAAGACACAAGGTAGCAACGCATAAGCGTAAGAAGAGAAGCCGCGCCAATCGTCACAAGAAGAAAGCGTAGGTTTTTAGAAAGGTATAGCCCAACACGATCTTTGACATGAGATGATTTTCGGCCTTTGCTTGCCAAAAATTATTTCCCCGATGCACATAAATCCTGTGCATATTTTTGTTTAATCCCTCCCTCGAAAATAATTCGAAGGAACTAAATCACCATTATGAGTAAAGAACTAATCATTCGTTCAAAATCCTCATCTGTAGATTTTGCCTTGCTTAAGGACGGGAAATTGATCGAATATCAAAAGGAAGTTGGCACGAATAAATTCAACGTAGGTGATGTTTTTCTTGCGAAAATTAAAAAAACACTTCCTGGACTGAACGCTGCATTTGTCAATGTAGGTTATGAGAAAGATGCCTTTTTGCATTATCACGACCTAGGACCAAGAGTTCGCAGCTTTCTAAAATTCATCAAAGTTGTAAGCACAGGTAAAGTGAAAGATTTTTCCTTAAAAAAGTTTCCATTAGAAGCTGAAATTCACAAAGACGGAGCAATTGCAGATGCAATTCAATCAAATCAATCCGTTTTAGTTCAGATCATCAAAGAACCAATCTCAACCAAAGGACCCAGAATTAGTTCTGAATTGTCCTTAGCAGGTCGTTATCTGGTTTTGGTTCCTTTTTCGGATCGTGTTTCCATCTCTCAGAAAATACCAACGAGAGAAGAAAAGACACGATTAAAGAAGTTGGTTTTAAGTATCAAACCAAAAGGGTTTGGCGTCATCGTTCGCACAGTCGCACAAGACAAAAAAGTGGCTGAACTGGATCGTGACATGCAACAACTTCACAAACGTTGGTTGGACCTTTGCCAATCTATTCGCAAAGCCGACTATCCCTCACGCGTATTGAATGAACTCAATCGAGCATCAAGTATTTTACGTGATATTTTCGACGATTCCTTTACAGGGATTCACGTTGACGATAAAAACTTGCTCGGCGAGGTCAAAGACTATTTGGATCAAATTGCGCCAGATAAGAAGTCTATTGTCAAATTATTCGATTCCGAAACACCCATTTTTGAGCGTTTTGGTGTTGAGCGACAAATCAAAACTTCTTTTGGGCGAACAGTATCCATGAGTCGAGGTGCCTACTTAATTGTTGAGCACACCGAAGCATTACACGTGATTGATGTAAACAGTGGAAATCGATCAAATAAAGCCAAAAATCAAGAAGATACTGCCCTTGAGGTGAACCTCATCGCAGCCACCGAAATTGCTCGTCAACTTCGGTTACGCGACATGGGCGGCATTATCGTCATTGACTTTATAGATATGATTAATTCTGAAAACAGAAGGAAACTTTTTGATCATTTTAGAAGTGAAATGGACACTGACAGAGCGAAACACAAAATTCTTCCACCGAGTAAAATCGGGTTGATTCAGATGACGCGACAACGCGTTCGACCTGAAATGGAGATCAAAACCATGGAGGCCAATCCAAATAAGAATGGCGAAGTGGAAGCTCCCATTGTATTGCTCGACCGAATTCAAGCTGATGTGGAACGCATTGTCAATCATCCTAAGCACAATAAAAAGAAAATTTGCATTCATGCACATCCTTTTGTTGCTGCTTATTTGACACAAGGCATGAAATCTGTTCGCTTCCAGTGGTACCTAAAACATAAAAAATGGATCAAAGTGGTTCCACGCGACGCTTACACCTATCTACATTACCGCTTTTTCGACAGAAATAGCAAAGTAATTCATTTATAATACAAAAGCGACTCAATATATTGGGTCGCTTTTTTTATTTTAGGGCAATGCGAAAAGCACATTCATTTGAAGAGCTCAAAAGCAAACTAGAACACTATTGTGCCTATCAGGAACGTTGTCATCAAGAGGTAAAAGAAAAACTAAGACAACTCGGTGCTTTTCAAGTGGCCTCAGATGCCGTTATTGCTCACCTAATCCAACACAACTACCTCAACGAAACACGATTTGCTTTGCTCTATGTCAAAAGCAAGTTCAATATCAAAAAATGGGGTAAAATACGCATTGAACTTGAACTCAAAAGACGGAAGATCAGCGCGCATAATATCAAGAAAGGACTGACACAAATTGAAGAGGAACAATACAACACTCTATTTGATGAGCTAGCCAAAAAACGATGGAATCAACTCAAAGAAAAAAAAGAACCCCTAGCACAACGAAAGAAAAAATGGATCAGCTATCTACAATACCGCGGTTGGGAAAATGACTTGATCTTTGATGCCCTAAACAAGCTCACTTGAAGCTAGTAAAGTTGATAGTGAAGAGAAAGTAAAGCATGTCCTTTCGGCATAGGCACCAAATTCTGCTCAGTGTAAGCAGCGTTCAAAATATTATGAGCAGAAAGTGAGAGTTTGACACGACCTTTGGCATAAGACATATTCGCATCTACCACATTATAATTATAGCCTGAATCCTGCTCGGCATAACGATAAGATACTGATGATGTGATAAATGAATTCCACCTCAATGTCCAGCGGGAAGAAACATGATGCTTGCGAGAATTGATGGCGTAACGAGACAATACAGAACTGATCCGCTCTACATCGTCTTTGAGATAGGCATAGCCCATGGCGAACTTATGACGGTTGATGTTTACAACAACATCAAGCTCTCCACCTTGGGATAAAATTTGATCGATATTGGTGGCTTGCCATCGCTCATCCCCTGCCGACTTCACATAGTCGATATAATTCTTTGCATCCCGTTGAAAAAGGGCTAAGGATAGTTTCCAATTGTTTTGACGGTGTCGAAATCCGAGTTCTGTTGACAAAGCTTTTTCAGGGCGTAAAAATTCATTTCCTAGTGTAGATGAATCACTGTAATACAAATCGGTGTAGGTTGGAATGCGGTAGGTATATCCTGAATTAAAATACAATCTGGAGTTTCCAGTGATTTGAAAACCAACATCAATGCCAGGGTAGAAAAAAGTGTCTTGATCAGAGTAATGGCTCACAGAGAACCCTGGTGTAATGTCCCAGCGATTGCTAGCAAAACGATGCTCTAGATATCCATGAACTAAAGTACGAGCATGTTCTCCTAAATTATTGCTTTGAATACTAACACTTGCAAGCTCAAATCCGACACCAGTAGTACCCATTTTATGCTCCCAAGTACCGTTCACTTCGGCTCCTAGTTTATTTGTAATGTGTAGATTTCTATAAATACTTGGGTTGTTTCGTATAAATATATATTCATCCTGTCCACGTTTCCAGTACACTTTAGGTTGGATCAGTAAATTGGAGTTCGGTTGAAATGAAGTTGAAATACCGAGTAAGCTACTTTGTGTAACTTCATATTGGTCTGTGTTTTCTGGCTTAGCATAAAATCCATTTGCCCCAAAATGACGGTTATTAAAGCTTGCGATCAGCTCTATGGGGTGTGCGCTTGTTTCCCAATTGGACTTCCAAAGGTAATTTTGGTTATAATAGTCTGTATTGTATCTGTAACCGTCAGACGAAATGCTTTCTAGATAAAGTGTATGATTTGAAGAATCTCTGACATCAGAAACAAGTAAAGCAGCCTTTTGATAGCCGTAAGACCCTCCACTAATGACGGCTTTCATGCCCTCTTTTGTAGATTTTTTGGTTACAATATTAATAGCCCCCGTAAATGCGTTTTGCCCATAAACACGTCCTGCAGCCCCTTTTAGGATTTCGACCCTTTCGATCATATCAAGGGGTATAATGGCGTTGAGAGTGTGGTGTCCCGTTTGTGGATCATCGACCTTGATCCCATCGATAAGCAATAGGGTTTGGTCAAAGCCACCTCCTCTGACATAAATATCCGATTGAACGTCTTGCGTTCCACGGCTTCGAATGTCAATCCCAGCAACTTGACGAAGGACATCGACCAATGTAGCCGATCCGCTTTGCTCGATATCTTGTGCAGAGATCACAGTAACGGTACGAGACTGCTCGTCAAAAGCCAACGCTATTCTGGGCGATGAGACAATCACTTCATCGAGTGCTGTTTCTTGGGCAGTAAGTGGTATTGCAAAAAAGAAGGCGAGTGAAAAACCAGTATACGCAACAAAGTTTTTACGAAAGAATGTGCGAATTGATTGAGTGATTAAAGTCATAGTCATCTAGATACATCAAATTGATTTGGATGATGACCAACAATTTAGCTTGTTAGTTAATCTGCCAACAATATGATTTTGTTATGCTGCATTTCTACCGTCCCTCCGTTGGGAAGTTCCAAAAATGTGTCATCTCCTTGTTGGGTAAAATGATGAGCAGTGTCTTTAGGCAAACTGAGCTTACCTCCAATTTTCACCTTGCCCGGACCAAGAAGAGAAACAATAGGTGCGTGATTGTCAAGCATTTGAAAAGCACCATTGGTTCCTGGCACAGCAACCGAATTGACTTCTCCGCTGAACAATGTTGCTTCTGGACTAACGACTTCTAAT
>JABHGH010000111.1 GCA_018672145.1 Flavobacteriaceae bacterium | reverse complement strand
GCCCATGACATCCGCATTATGGCTAGTGGTCCACGATCGGGAATAGGAGAATTGTCAATACCTGCGAATGAGCCTGGAAGCTCAATTATGCCTGGAAAAGTCAACCCAACACAATGTGAAGCCCTGACCATGGTTTGCGCTCAAGTTTTAGGAAACGACGTTTCGGTTGCTTTTGGAGGCGCACAAGGTCATTTTGAACTCAATGTTTTTAAACCTATTATTGCACATAACCTTCTACAATCGGCTCGCCTTATTGCTGACGCATCTGTAAGCTTTGACAAGCACTGCGCAAAAGGAATAGAACCAAATCATGAAGTAATCCGTAAACTGGTTGGAAATTCGCTAATGCTCGTGACAGCACTCAACCCAAAAATTGGCTATTACAAAGCAGCAGAGATTGCACAAAAAGCGCATCAAGAAGGCACCACATTGCGAGAGGCTGCACTAGACACTGGATATTTATCAGCTGAAGAGTTTGATGAGTGGGTGCGACCCGAGGATATGATTGGGAACTAAACGCGTCCTTTTAACGCATTAAAGGCCCATCCAATTGCGATAAAGCCAGTACCTGTTAAGCTAAACCCTATAGCATATTCAGGATATTTAATTGCGCCTAACAACACAAGGCAAATTCCAATAATTGTTAAAATCAACGACGCTAAAGCGAAAATTGTATTTTTATTAAATGACATTTTTTTATAAAATTAAATTTAACTAAAGATTGGTTTTATTTTTAAAATCGTTTGCTCTCGATTAATTTTTTCATTCGAATAGACAAAGTTCGAAACTACGAAATATTCTTTTGGCTTTTCGTATTTGGTGAGTATTTTACTTTTTTTAATTCGTTCTAAAATATCAGTCGAAATTTCCCCTTCAAAGACAATCGCTAATACGCTACCTAATGCTTGATCTTTTTTACCGAAAACAAAAAAAGGAACATCAATAATACTAGCAAGACTTTTCTCAATCTGCTCTGGATGAAGCTTAATGCCCCCTGAATTAACAACATTATCTTTTCTTCCTTTCCATTTAAACTTTGTTGAAGAAAGTAATTCAACACAATCGTTGGTTTTGAGTTTGTCTATACCAATATATGATGCATGAATAACCAAAGTGTCATCGTCATCAGAAAAACGTATTCCGTTTAGTGCCGAAAAACAGTCCTCAGATTCACTAATGTTTTGCAATGCCACGTGACTGTAGGTTTCTGTCATCCCATAAGTTACCAACACTTTTGTCGTGTGACCTTTTACAGAATTGCGAATTTGATCGTTTACTGGTGCACCCCCAACCAAAATTTGCTTGACTTTATGAATATCAACTAAAGAATTGCTCAGTTGGTGAGGAGTGAGGGCAGTAAAATCATAGTATTTATCTGCTTTCAAGGGAAATGACGTTGGTTTATTCACATCAATCCATAGGCCAGCTATAAAGGCACGAATCAACATCATTTTACCAGCGATGAACTTGATAGGAAGGCAAAGCAAGGCGCATTCTGTTGGCAAAAGCTCACAAACATTAATGGTGGCTTGTGCTGATGCACAAAGCATTCTCTTAGATGCGTTGATGGTCTTTGGTTTTCCAGTGGAACCACTGGTACTGAGAATGATACTATCTTTGGAAGAGAGCCAATCTTTTATAAAAGTTCCAAGCTCTTTTTCATACGAATACTTAGCAATCATCAATTCATTTGCTAAGACAGATAAACTCTCTACGGTATGAGGAATACCATTGAGCCTAAAGTCTGGATGCAAGCTAAATGTAAATGGCATTTATTTTGAATTCAAAGGTCCTGTGAGATGAGATTTCCATGACCCCCATTTGTATTTTCTTTTGAAGATATACCCAAAAATAATGTACATCAAAAGTGGTAAAATGATGTATGTCGCTAGATTTGGGTCAGAAACGTCCCTATAAATGGAATGTGTCTGAAATGCTGTCCAGTTAGAAGTGACCAGTAATGCAATAATCAAATTATTAGCAGCATGAAAACCAATAGCAAGTTCAAGACCTTCGTCCATTAGGGTGATTATGCCTAAAAACAAGCCAGTAGCAATGTAGATGATGATGATTTCATAACCAAGTTTTTCTATTTCTGGGTTCATAATATGTAATAATCCGAAGGAAATTGATGTCGTGAGTAGAGGCGCAAGGCGATTTCCGAAAGCAACGCCCAATCCTTGCATAAAATACCCTCTAAATAACAGTTCTTCAGCAGTTGTTTGTAAAGGAATCATGAGCACGGCAATTAGAAACAGAATAAGGAACTTATCTAATACAAAATTCCATTCATATTTCTCAGGAAAGAAATAAAGGTCGAGACCAAAAGAAAGGAGTGCAAAAAACGAAACAAGACTAAATGAAAATGCAACGCGACGCCAATCAAAAGAAGGTCGTGTAGTAACCAATGATTTTATTTTTTGGTGATGAATAAACTTAACAATAAATAAAATGGCGAAAAATGCAATTGCAAAGGGCAACAACATATAGAAAAGCGTTGTGTTTAAACCTAAGGAAGAAAAGATTTCAGCCTGAGACATCTCTAAGATTTTTTCTTGACCTGCTTCAGCAACTAAAGCTAAGCTGAAAGGAATAGTCGAAAAAATATAAACAAAAGCAATGATGATAATTGCTAAAACATAGCGTAAGGGACTTGTTTTTCCAGAGTAAGCATTTTCTATAAACATACGTTCACATTAAATTTTGATAGTTTATTTTGGTCAAAACCCAAATAATGACCCTCAAGATACAAAGGAGAATCAATATTATTGGTAAAAAGCTCACCAGTGCCTAGCCCTTGATGCATAGATGTCTTTTTTGTACTTACCCATTGTGCAATAGCATTCAACCCAATGTTGCTTTCCAAGGCACTAGTTGCCCACCAGCCAATAGAATGCTTTTCAGCTTGATTGATCCATTGGTCAGCACCTCGCCATCCCCCAATCAAACTTGGTTTAAGAATGATATATTGTGGTTGGATCAACGACAACATTTCGTGCTTTATGTCATCGGAAGTTAGACCAATCAATTCTTCATCTAAAGCAATTGGAATTGGAGTGTTTTCACATAGTTTCTTCATGGCTATCCAGTTCCTAGTTGCAATTGGCTGTTCAATGGAATGGATATGATACTTTGAAAGCTTAGATAAAACCTTCAATGCATTTTGAGGCTCAAAAGCACCGTTTGCATCGAGACGAATCTCAATGTCATTCTTGTGATAGCGTTTTCGAATAGCATTGAGTAAAGAACATTCGGATGCAAAATCAATCGCGCCAACTTTAATTTTAATGCAACGGAATCCTAAGTTGATTTTTTCATCGAGTTGGGCGAACATACTTTCTACGCTGCTCATCCATATTAGACCATTGATTGACAACAGCTCTTTTTGTGAAACGAAAGCGGTGTCAAAATGTAGTAAAGGATGAGAAGATCGAATTCCTGAAAATGCCATTTCAATCGCAAATTGCATGGCCGGAGACTCAGCATATTTCTGATACAAAAATTCTTCACCCTTAGCCAAATGAAGGGGGATTTCTTCTAAAAACCCTTCAACTAGTGAAGGGGACTCAGGACTTAGTCCTTCAATAAGACTGCATTCACCGACGCCTACTTTACCTCGGTGTTTAAGTTGTATTATCCAACTGTCTTTGTGACGAAGAACACCACGTGAGGTTCCACTAGGGGTCTTAAAATTCAATCGTTTTTTTTTCCAAGTAAACTCCATTAATAACCAAGTATTAATAACACACTAAATAAAATTGCATACAAAAAGGTGAATAATGCAACTTTTTTCAATTCAGGATCGAGCGATTTTTCGGTGGCTCGGTAAAACACTCTTTTGAGATGAAAACGTACTGGCAAAAACATAAGAGTTGCTAACAAATAAAATAGTGTTGACTGACTCAGCCAACCATAAAATAACGTTAAAAGAACTGGAGTTAAAAGTAGGAAAAAATGGTAACGATTTGCTATTTGTTTACCCATGCGAACAGCCAAGGTTTGCTTTCCAGAAAGTTTATCATTGTCATGGTCACGCATATTGTTAAGGTTAAGAACTGCAACTGACAATAATCCAATTGCTGACCCAGGAAGAAGCAAACTAAAATCAAAATCTAAGCAGTACAGATAATTACTTCCTAGAACGCTTACCAATCCGAAAAACAAAAAAACAAACGCATCACCCAATCCTTTGTAACCATAGGCATTTGAGCCAACAGTGTAAAGAATTGCAGCCAAAATAGCCGCAAACCCTAACCCAAGAAATGACAAAGCAGTTGTGCTAAAACCAAAAGCAACATATACGTGTGAAACTGTAAATGTAAAAGCAACTATTGAGAGAAGGACAACGACAGTACGTAGTTTATTTTTAGAAATATGATCAGTTTGTAATATTCGTCTTGGGCCAAGGCGAGCACTATTATCAGTGCCTTTTACCCCATCGCCATAATCATTGGCAAAATTGGAAAGCAGTTGGTAACTGATTGTTGTCAAAAGAGTGAGAACAAAAGTTGTTGAGTCAAAACTTTGGCTTGCATAGGCGCTTGCAGAACCGACTAATATCCCAGAAATTGACAATGGAATTGTTCGTAATCGGGCGGCTTTAATCCATGTTAAAAGAGACAGGTTTTGCAAAAGACGTTATTAATTATGGAAATTTTGGATACTTAGCAAAGTCTGGCTTACGTTTCTCTAAAAAAGCATTTTTACCTTCTTGCGCTTCTTCTGTTAGATAATACAGCAGTGTTGCGTCACCAGCAAGTTGCATTAAGCCATGCTGACCGTCAAGTTCGGCATTCAAACTACGTTTGATCATTCGTAAAGCCAGTGGACTTCGCTGCTGCATCAACTCACACCACTCTAAAGTGGCAGACTCTAATTCATCAAAAGGAACTACTCTGTTTATAAGGCCCATTTCAAGAGCTTCTTGTGCGCTGTACTGCTTGCATAAAAACCATATTTCACGGGCTTTTTTCTGACCAACATGTCGCGCTAAATAGGATGAACCAAATCCGCCGTCAAAACTACCTACCTTTGGGCCAGTTTGTCCAAAAATTGCATTTTCACTAGCAATAGTCATATCGCAAACCACATGCAAAACATGACCACCACCAATAGCATAACCATTCACCATAGCAATAACAGGTTTTGGCAATTCTCTGATACGTTTATGTAAATCAAGAACATTAAGACGAGGAACTCCATCGTCACCAATATAGCCTCCTATTCCCTTTACGTTTTGATCACCTCCACTACAAAATGCCTTATCGCCAGTTCCTGTAAATAGCACAATATCTATATCGTCGCGCTCACGACAAACTTCAATGGCTTCTAGCATTTGATTGTTTGTCTCTGGTCGAAATGCATTGTAAACCTCTGGACGATTGATCGTAATCTTTGCGACTCCATTGTACAATTCGAACAGTATATCGGAATATTTTCCTAATGATTCCCAAACTGGCTTCATATTCTTTTTTTACAAAATTACTACTTAATATGAATGTTTACTCAAAAATGAAAAATATGACATTAAAACTTCATCATTTTTATTTGAGGGAGTGTGTATTTCTAAAAGTTTAGGACGATTTGAAGCTGAAAAAAAACGACGCAAAGCCCACTGCAATCCAATGCGTCCTCGAACACTTTTGTAGCTTAAACCATATTGTTTTGCCATTTGTTTTGCAGTCCGCTTATGCTTGGTTTCAAAAAAAGTTTCAAAACCAGGGGATTCTTTCGCCTTAGGTAAAATTCGAAATATTCCTCCTCCACCATTATTAATAACGATCAATCGAAAGCTCTTTGGTAGGTGGCTATTCCACAACGCATTAGCATCATAAAAAAAACTCAAATCTCCAGTGATCATCAACGTTTGTCTTTCAGTGACTACTGCTGCACCTACTGCTGTAGAAATGCTCCCTTCAATTCCACTCGTTCCTCGATTGCAAAACGATTCGCTATCCAAAGGTTTTTCAAATAGTTGCGCGTAGCGTATAGGAGAGCTATTGGCCCATTGGATAGTCAAATTTCTAGGGATGGATTTAATCAAATTACCAAAAACAGAAAAGTCACTATACGGAACTTTTTTTACAAATTTTTGATGAGCAACTTCTCTTTTTTGAGAAAGAAAATTCCAATCCTTTTGAAAAGTGTATATATTTTCTGAGGGAGGTTTGACTTTGTCAAAAAAATCATTGATGTCAGTATTCAGATGCTTAACTCCCAAGTAATAAGTGTCATAAGGCACTTCCTCCCCGATGTGAATATGTTCTTTTGGAGGGTACTTCCTTAACATGGTTTTAATTTTTTTTGAAACCACCATTCCACCAATACTTATCAGTAACTCTGGGGAGAGTGATTCAAATATTTCCTGACAATCTGTTTGCTTCTCTATTGGAATGATGAGACGATCTATATGAGAGATAAAATGATTATCATGGATGTTTGATGAGATTTCATGTAATACCGCAACTCTAGTATCATTTGACAAAAACGAAATTGTTTTCTCAGACATTTTATTGGGGGGCAAAGTACCAACTAGAATAATAATCTTATTAGCTTCGTTCCATGATTTCACAAAAGGTGAAAAATCTGTTGATTCCGAATGAAGCTTAACTTTCTTTTTACGGGCAATCAAATTTTGAATCTCTTGAAATTCATACAAAGGTTCCTCAATAGGGATGTTAATGTGTACAGGTCCTTTTTTTGAAATTAAATTGTGTAATGCTTCCGTAAGTTTTTGCTCATTACTATGGTCCACTTTCTCTTGATAATCCTCAATTTGAGACTTTGTAGGATTACTTGGCAATAAATCTTGAGTATTACTCTCCAAAATTGACGTTGTTTGGTGAATAACGTCTTGATGCAAAGATGTTTGAAAAACAATGTGATTTGAAAAAACATTATTCTGACGTATCGTTTGACCATTTCCGATATCAATTTGATATGTTGGTCTGTCAGCACTAATAACAAGCAGTGGAATCCGACTATAAAATGCTTCAGCTACAGCTGGATAAAAATTTAATAATGCAGATCCAGAAGTGCATAAAAGCACGACTGGTTCGTTGAGTTGTTGAGAAAGCCCTAAGCCAAAAAATCCAGCAGATCGTTCATCCACTACACTGTATGTAGAAAATTCTGGGTGGGTTGTTAAACTTAAGGTCAGAGGAGCATTACGTGAACCTGGACAAATCACAATGTGTTTTATCTCAAAATTGAGAATTTGCTGGGCTACATGTCGTACAACGGGGATTTTTGAAAGGTTCATAGCGGTAGCAAATGTACAAAATGATAAGCTTGCTAACTGACCAAAACCTTAGCCATCGTATTTGCTTTCTGCAAAACTTCTTCCCATTCTTTGACTGCACTACTTTTTTCAGTGATTCCTCCACCAACATATACTTTGGCTTTATTATCTAAAATTTCCATACATCGAAGATTTACATAAAAATTTGTCTCATTAGGTGATACGATCCCCAAAAAACCAGAATATAAAGAGCGATCAATACTTTCGTTTTTCAGAATAAATTTGACGGCACTATTTTTTGGAACTCCTCCCACAGCTGGGGTCGGGTGTAATGCTTTTGCCAACTGAAAAGGAGAAGAAGTCACTTGTGCTTTAATAGTTGTTCTCAAGTGTTCCAAATGTCCAGCCTGAACAGTCTCTACTTCTGAAAGTGTCAATGAATTTTTGTCAGAAAAATCAAGCAAAGTATTTGTAATATCACTGACAACAAAATTTTGTTCCTCTAACTCTTTTTTTCCCCAACGACTAGAACCTGATACTCTAGTTCCTGCCAAAGCCATTGTCGAGACAGAAGAACCCTTCATAGTAAACAAGCATTCAGGAGTAGCACCCATCCAAATTCCGCACTCGGGATGAAAAAGAACGTAATTAAAGGTGTTAGGATAAAGGGAAAGTATTGTTTTAAAATATGCTAAAAAATCTTTAGTCACGCCATTCCATTCTAAAGCGGTTGCTAAAACAACTTTCTTAAGGTTTGTCTTTGCTATTGTATCAATAGTACTGGAAATCAGTTGTATATGCTCCTGACGACAATCTGTGATCTTGTCCCATTCTATTGTTACATGATCAACATTGGTTACTTCTGAAGTATATTCCGAAGTAAGAATTTGATCACCATAAATCCTTGAGGGCTGATTTTCCGAAGAAAAAGGAGAAATCAAAAAATATGAATCTTTTTTTTCTGTGTGCTTGGCTTGTAAAAAAGCTGTGATTTTTGTCTCACTAGGGTTTCTAAAAGCGACAAAAGGCAACCCATTTTGATAGTGGCGGTTAATAGCGTCAAAAAAATGTAAAGAAGTCAAAACTACTTTTTGTTCGGAAGGATAAGTGTGGTTAGTGAACAACTAGAAATCAATCGATTTTGATCATCCGTGATTTCAATCGACCAAACCTGCATCGTTTTACCCCTATGAGTGGCTATTGCTTTTGCAAAAACAATTCCTGATCTAACTCCACGAACGTGCTTAGCAGAGACGTCAATTCCGCGTAGCATGTGATTTTCAGGAAGGCAAAAGATAGCAGCGGCTGAACTTCCAACGGTCTCTGCAAGAGCCGCTGTTGCGCCTCCGTGTAAAACACCATCAGGCTGCAAAACTGTTTCATTGACGGGCATTGATGCCACTAAATAATCATCTCCAATTTCAATGAATTCAATATGAAGGGTTTGCATAAGTGTCCCTTCATTTCTCTCATTTATTTTAGCAAGTAGTTCAGATTTATCCATAGGTAGTGCTAAAATACAAAACGCACCACTTTGGGGTGGTGCGTTTGCAAGTTAATCATTATAAAATCATTTAACTTCCTCGAAGTCAACATCTTGAACATCCTCGTCATTGCTTTCGCTAGATTGTTCTTCAGCTTTTTCATCGTTGGCAGCACCGCCTTGCTCAGCTTGTGCTTTATACATCTCCTCGGATGCGTTCTTCCAAGCTTCGTTAATACTCTCAAGAGCAGGTGCAATAGCTGCTACATCCTTAGCTTCATAAGCCTTTTTAAGTACCTCTAGAGCATCTTCAATCGGCTTCTTTTTATCATCAGAAAGTTTATCGCCAAATTCTTTGAATTGCTTCTCTGTTTGGAAAATCATAGCATCTGCGCTGTTAAGCGTGTCAACTTCTTCTTTTGCTTTTAAATCAGCTTCTGCATTTGCTTCTGCCTCTTTTTTCATCTTATCGATTTCTTCTTCAGTGAGTCCTGAAGAAGCTTCAATACGGATATCCTGTGATTTATTTGTGGCTTTATCAAGCGCTGTAACCTGAATCAACCCATTGGCATCGATATCAAAAGTAACTTCAATCTGGGGAGTACCACGGGGTGCAGGAGGAATACCATCAAGGTGAAAACGTCCAATCGTTTTATTGTCTGCTGACATTGGGCGCTCTCCTTGAAGAACATGAATTTCAACAGATGGTTGATTATCCGCAGCAGTCGAAAATACTTGCGATTTTTTAGTCGGTATTGTAGTGTTTGCATCAATTAACTTTGTCAAAACACCTCCCATTGTTTCAATACCTAGTGAGAGAGGAGTTACGTCAAGTAAAAGTACATCTTTGACATCGCCCGTTAAAACTCCACCCTGAATGGCAGCACCTACAGCAACAACTTCATCTGGATTTACACCTTTCGATGGTTTTTTGCCAAAGAATTTTTCGACTTCTTCTTGAATTATTGGAATTCGAGTTGAACCTCCTACCAAAATCACTTCGTCAATATCACCTGTGGAGAGGCTTGCATCAGAAAGTGCATTTTTGACAGGCGTCATTGAACGTTTTACCAAGTCAGCAGCTAACTGTTCAAACTTAGCTCTAGTCAAAGTCTGAACCAAGTGCTTAGGACCTGAAGCCGTAGCTGTTACATAAGGTAAATTGATTTCTGTTTGTGTAGATGAAGACAATTCAATTTTTGCTTTTTCAGCCGCTTCTTTTAAACGTTGTAAAGCCATAGGATCTTTACGAAGATCAACGTCTTCTGCGGATTTAAACTCATTGGCGAGCCAATCGATAATGACTTCATCAAAATCATCTCCACCTAAGTGCGTATCTCCATTTGTTGATAAAACCTCAAAAACACCGTCTCCAAGTTCTAAAACAGAAATATCAAAAGTTCCACCACCGAGGTCATAAACTGCAATTTTCCTGTCACTTCCTCCCTTATCCAAACCATAAGCCAAAGCAGCGGCCGTTGGTTCATTGATAATTCTGTGAACTTTTAGACCTGAAATTTCACCAGCTTCTTTAGTGGCCTGACGTTGTGAATCATTAAAATACGCAGGTACCGTAATTACAGCATCTGTTACCGTTTGACCGAGGTAGTCCTCAGCTGTTTTTTTCATTTTTTGCAGGACCATAGCAGACAGCTCTTGAGGTGTGTACAAACGGCCATCAATATCTACTCTTGGGGTGTCGTTATCTCCTTTTACAACTGAGAAAGGCACTCGCTTGACTTCTTTTTTGGATTCAGAGAATTTATTTCCCATGAATCGTTTAATTGAGGAAATCGTTTTTGTAGGATTGGTCACGGCTTGTCTTTTTGC
>JABHGH010000116.1 GCA_018672145.1 Flavobacteriaceae bacterium | reverse complement strand
GTACAATAGTATTTTTAGTAAAAAGGAAAAGCCTGAAATTTCGATCGAAGATCTCAAAAGCAAACTCCATCAAATCTACCAACTGTTGATTTCCGATTATCATGGGATGTTTGCCAAAGAGGTTGATGCATTGCTCAACAAAGTAAATATTTTTGGTTTTCACTTTGCAAGCTTAGACATCCGTCAAGACTCTAGAGTGCACCATGCGGCTTTTATCACGCTTCTCGAAGGAGCCCAAAAGCAAGGGGTCGTTGATAAGTCTGTTGATTATCTAAACTTAAATGAGAACGAAAAAATTGAATTCCTAACCACATTACAGGGTGACTTGTCACCAGAAAGCTTCAAAGATGAACTCGTTTACAAAACTCTTGGTTCTATTCGTGCGATGAAGGAAATTCAAAAACAGAATGGAGAGTTAGGGTGCCACCGCTATATCATAAGCAATAATCAAACAGCACAAAACATTTTTGAAGTTTTTGCCATGATCCGGCTTAGCGACTGGGAAGCACCAATTGTCGATGTCGCACCTCTTTTTGAAACCATTTCTGACTTGACAATTGCACCAAAGGTCATGGATGCTGTGTATAGCAATCCAACGTATCGCAATCACTTGCGATCGAGAGGAGATCAGCAAACTATTATGCTTGGGTTTTCAGACGGAACAAAAGACGGTGGATACCTAATGGCTAATTGGAGTATTTTCCGTGCTAAAGAAGCACTGACAGAAGTTTCTCGTAAACATGGGGTCAAAGCGCTGTTTTTTGATGGTCGTGGTGGCCCACCAGCACGTGGCGGTGGAAACACTCACCAATTCTATGCATCACTTGGAGACAGTATTGAATCTGATGAAATTCAGATCACTGTACAGGGGCAAACAATCAGTTCAAATTTTGGAACTGTGAACTCCTGCCAATACAATCTCGAACAACTTTTAAGTTCAGGGATTGCAAACCGAGTTTTTAACACCAATCTTTCTGAATTAGCAGATGGAGACCGTGATACAATGAATGAGCTTGCAGAATCGAGCTATCAAGCATACCAAGATTTTAAGTCTCACCCAAAGTTTCTTCCGTATTTAGAGCATATGAGTACACTCAAATACTATGCAAAAACAAACATTGGTAGTCGCCCAACGAAGAGAGGGAAGTCAAAATCCCTTGATTTCTCTGCACTTCGCGCAATTCCTTTTGTGGGAAGCTGGAGTCAACTAAAACAAAATGTACCTGGGTTTTATGGCGTTGGACTATCCCTAGAAAAATTTGATAAATCTGGACGATTTGACGATGTTGTCAGTCTCTACAATAACAATGCGTTTTTTAGAACTTTGGTCTATAACTCCATGATGAGTCTTACCAAGTCGTTTTTCCAATTGACTGCTTATATGCAAAATGACTCCGAGTATGGTGCTTTTTGGACACAAATCCATGATGAATATGAACGTTCAAAGAAATATCTTTTAAAACTCACTGGACAATCTGAACTAATGGACAATGAGCCAGCAGGTAAAGCTTCTATTGTGATGCGAGAAAAAATTGTATTGCCTTTGCTTACCATCCAACAATATGCCTTGGGCATGTTGCATAAAAAGGGTGGTGACGAAGTTCTTGAGAAAATGGTCACTCGATCGTTGTTCGGAAACATTAACGCAAGCAGAAACTCCGCCTAAGCGCTGTAGAAAGCAAACGCTGACTCTATATCATCATCACTCACAAGTTGATCGACCACTGCTTTTCCAATCTTCTCAAGCAACACAAAGCGAATTTGATTTGATTGATTTTTCTTGTCGTGCTGCAAAAGACTCTTAATCACAACTTTGTCAGCTTCTTGAATAACAACAGGGGAATACATAGCAGTAAAAACCTTTTTAATCCGGTCTCTCTCCGTTAACGATAAAGATGTTGTGCGGAAAGAAAGTTCAGCTTCCATTATCATGCCAATGGCAATTGCTTCCCCATGAAGTAGCCTGTCTGAAGTCGGATGCGACAAAAAATGTGTTTCAATTGCATGCCCTAACGTATGTCCATAGTTCAAAATCTTGCGAAGTCCTTTTTCATAGGGATCTTCTTTAACGACCTCACTTTTTACATGAACAGAATGGGCAATAAAATCATCAAGGGGAATATTTTGTGATAATGCGGCAGAAGCCAATTTCTCAAAATAATCAGCATCAGCAATAAGACCATGTTTTAGCATTTCCGCATACCCGCTTCGGAATTCATTTTCAGGAAGAGTGCTAAGGAAATTGGAATCAATAACAACGAACTCGGGTTCTCGTATAATGCCAATCTGATTTTTCAGTCCCTGAAAATCAACGCCTGTTTTGCCACCAACAGAAGCATCTACCATAGCCAATAGTGACGTAGGGATATTTACAAAATCAATCCCTCGCTTATAAGTACAAGCAACAAAACCACCTAAATCTGTAACGACTCCACCTCCGACATGAATCAATAAGGCATTGCGATCGGCTTTTTCGTCAGATAGAGAGGCCCATATAGAGGAACAAGTTTCTAGATGCTTGTTGGGTTCCCCTGCCTCCATGGTTAGCAACTTGAAATCATGCTGAAAATGACTTTCGAAATAACCCAAACAATGCGACTTGGTATTGCTGTCAACTAGGACAAAAATCGAAGTGTATGACTTCTCCTTAATCGAGTTGTTTAGTTTTTCCCAACCTTTTCTGCCAAAGAGAACATTGTCTAAAACCGTATCAGTAAGTTTTTTTGTGAACATACTGCAAAAGTAAATCAAATGTTTTATTTTTAAATGTTACATAACAAACATCCTAAAGTCTATGCGTTATTTATTTAACAACATATCGGAGTCTTTTTCGCATAAAACGACAAAAGAATTACAAAAATCCATTCGATTATTTGGTCTTCTTTCAAATCCACTTCTCTCTAGTTTGGGTATTAAAGTTATGAGACGATTTGGGCATCGTGATTTTGTTATCACTCGAAAACTTATTCGTTGGCTCTTTAGTCCTTTTTTTGCTGGCACTTCTCTTGAACAAGCTGAAGAAAAGGTCTCTTATTTATCGGATTTTCGTGTTTACTCTTATCTCAATTATGCAGTCGAAGAGGTTGATAAAGAATTAGAATTCGATAAAAATTGTCAAATTGTCGTTGATCTTTTGACTCATGCGTCCAAGCATCAAAACATTCCGTTTAGTGTGTGCAAACCCACCTCATTAGGGCATAAAGATTTGTTTTGTAAAGTGAGTTCAAAACAAGCTCTCAACGATAGTGAATGTCAGTCATGGCAAAGGGCAATCAATCGTTTTCATACATGTTGTCTTGCTGCACAAAAACACAATGTTGGCCTACTCATTGACGCAGAGGAATACAATATGCAAAGTGCTGTGGATGGGGTAGTTGTTGATTTGATGCGAGAATTTAACAACAAAAAAGCGGTTGTTTATAACACCATTCAATTGTATCTGACGGATGGGTTTTCACGTTTACAAGAAATGCATCGTGTTGCGATTGACAACAAGTTTAGACTAGGAGTAAAGCTCGTTCGAGGTGCGTATATGGAAAAAGAACGAGAGCGCGCAAAGAAGCAGCAAATACCAAGCCCCATTTGTAAAACCAAAGAGGAAACGGATATCCAATTTGACGAAGCTGTTCGTTATTGCCTTCAATGTATCAATACCGTTTCTGTGGTCATGGGTTCACACAATGAACAAAGTGCTTTGCTCGCTGTTGAATTGTTAGAAAAACACTCTGTATCTCCTTCTGATCATCGCTTTTGGTTTAGTCAACTTCTCGGAATGTGTGATCACATTAGCTTTGCATTGGCAAAGCGGGGGTATAACGTGGTTAAGTTTGTACCTTTTGGTCCAATAAACAAGCTCGTGCCTTATTTAGCGAGACGAGCAGAAGAGAACTCATCAATCACAGCACAAACCACACGTGAATTGATTCGCCTTAAGAAAGAGCTAGAAAGACGAAAAAAAGAAGCTAGAACTTCGTGAAGTAGGCAATGCTATCACAGTTTTTAACATTGAATACTCCTGTTTGAATTTTTATACGGTAAGTATTACAACTATCTGTTCCAATCTCACTTTCAGAAAAGATGATTTTGCCACCTTTAAGAAATTTTTCTCTATCAATTTCTTTCTGAAGAATCGGATTAAAAACCCATTCCTTTTTGGAAAAATCGCTAAGAACACGAGCTTGTGGCCCATAAGTGCAGCGTGTTTTTTTACCGCCTAAAAAGAACATCAATAGGATAATTCCAACAGAGAATCCTCCGAGATAATAAAATAAACGTTTGAGAAAACTCATAGAAATTCTAATTTTCGTTTGTGCTCATCTACGGAGCTGATTGTTATTGTATGAGAATGGCCGTTGATATGATCTTCTAAAAGGTTTGGCCATTCAATAAGACATAAATTGCCAGACAAAATATAGTCTTCAACACCCAATTGTTCCAACTCATCAACTCCTTCCAAACGATACAAATCCATATGATAAACGAGTGCCTCTTGGGTTGCATATTCGTGAACCAACCCAAAAGTTGGACTACTGACAATGTTGTCGCTACCCAAATGTTTAACAATCGCTTTGATTAAGGTGGTTTTTCCACTACCCATTGCGCCATTGAATGCCACAACAGAGTGGTTAAAGGAAGTGGCAAGCTTTGCTGCAACCTCACCGATATCATCCAAGGTGTATTCCATTATCATGTCGCAAAAATAGGTCACTTGGGTGAAAGCACGGCAAAGGGAATCAGCATTTCTTCTAGGGAGACGCCACCGTGTTGATAAGTGTTTTTATAATAACTGACAAAGTGGTTGAATCTTGAGGGGTAAATCAAATACCGATCCTCAGTCGCAAAAGTGAAAGTGCTTGACATATTGATTTTTGGAAGACCAATATCTTCGGGGTTCGATACAGAAAACAGTGATTTATCTTCAGCACTTAATCTTCTACCTGTTTTGTATCGAATATTGGTGCTTGTATCACGATCCCCAAATATTTTTGAAGGTTGACGCACATTGATGGTTCCGTGGTCCGTTGTAATCATCAACGTAAAGCCAACTGATTGTGCATTTTTTATGATTTCGAAAAGTGGGGAGTTTTTAAACCAACTCGCTGTCAGGGACCGAAATGCCTTATCGTTAGATGCCAGCTCCTTTATGATCTCCATTTCTGTTTTTGCGTGAGATATTACATCGACAAAATTGTAAACAACAACACAGAGATCGTTATTCTTTTCATTACCCATGTGATTTGCCAGCTTTTGTCCCTGTTCAGAGCGGGTGATTTTGTGATAGCTAAACTTAATGTCAGCACCTAGTTTTTTGAACTGCGCATCAAGAAGCTCACGTTCAAACAAATTTTTTCCGCCATCATCAGTATCATCTTTCCACCACTGAGGATATAATCGCTTGATGTCCATAGGAAGTTCGCCAGCAAACAATGCGTTTCGAGCATATTGAGTCGCCGTTGGTAAAATGCTACTACAAATTGTTTCTTCTTGCAAACTGTAAAAAGGTGTAAGAAAACCCTGTAAAACACGCCATTGGTCATAACGCAAATTGTCAACAACAACTAGTAAAGTAGGGGAGTTGGAAGCTAACTTTGGTAAGACAAGTTTTTGAATCATCTGGTGCGAAAAGACAAGTGAATCATCGTTTTTTAGCAAGCTTTCATAGTTTTTACAAACAAACCTAGAAAACTGACTGTTTGCTTCTCCTTTTTGGTAGCTGAGTATCTCTTGTAAATCATTGGATTCTAATGATTCAAGTTCTAGTTCCCAAAAACAGAGTTTTTGATAAATCTTAACCCAATCATTCAAGTTGTTTGCCATTCCTATTTCCTGCGTAAGCTCTTGAAAAGAGCGTTGATAGTCTATCGTGGTTTTTTCCATAACCAATCTGGAATGGTCAAGATTTTTTTTTAGCGAAAGCAAAATTTGATTTGGATTAACCGGCTTGATAAGGTAATCAGATATTTTTGCGCCGATCGCTTCTTCCATTAGGGTTACTGTTTCACTTTTGGTAATCATAATGACCTCCAAATTTGGAAACGATTGCTTGATGCTACTCAAAACTTCTAAGCCATCCATACCAGGCATGTTTTCATCGAGAAGAACAATGTCAAAAACTTTTGTTTTGATCAATTCCAATGCATCAGGACCATTTGTGCATGGACTAACGGTGTATCCTTTTTCTTCAAGGAATTGAATGTGTGGCTTTAAAAGGTTGATTTCGTCGTCAACCCAAAGAACCTGTATCGGCTTCATATTCGTATATTTGTGTAAATTCTATTTCATTGAGACTCAAGAATTATAACGATCCAATTTACGGTTTTATTTCAATTCCATCTCCGTTAATTTCTTCAATTATCCAAGAGACTGTTGTTCAGCGGCTTCGACGCATTCAACAAATGGGACTTTCTCACTATGTGTTTAATGGAGCAACACACAATCGTTTCGCTCATGCTTTAGGCGCCATGCATCTGATGCAAAAAACACTCGAAATTCTTGAAAAAAAAGGCACTTTAATTTCCAAAAACGAAAAAGAAGCTTCCTTGATTGCCATTCTTTTACATGACTTAGGGCATGGCCCTTTTTCTCATGCACTCGAAGGCGTATTAATAAAAGGAATTTCACATGAACAGTGGTCGCTTGTTCTTATGAATACCTTAAACAAGAAATACAATGGAAAGATCACACTAGCTATTGAAATGTTTGAAGGGAAATATAAAAGACCCTTTTTCAACCAACTCATTTCATCTCAACTCGATATGGACCGATTAGACTATCTCAAAAGAGACAGTTTTTATTCGGGTGTGACAGAGGGAAACATTAACACTGACCGCATAGTAGCAATGCTTCGGGTTCAAAATGAGCATTTGGTAGTTGAACAAAAGGGGATGTATTCTATTGAAAAATTTCTTCTTGCTCGCAGGCTTATGTACTGGTCTGTTTATCTACACAAAACAAGTTTTGTGGCAGAAGAAGTCTTAAAACGAGTCGTGTTACGTGCTCGTGAACTTATACTCAACGGGGAGTCCGTTGATGCTTCTAAAGAACTGATTTATTTTTTAAACAACACGACGACCGAGCCGGATTCTGAAAAAGCTATTGAATATTATGCTTCGCTTGATGATGTGGATGTGTACGCCATGATAAAAGCAGGTGTACAACACCAAGACAATGTCTTTTCATCACTTTGTACGATGATTATAACTCGACGCTTAC
>JABHGH010000115.1 GCA_018672145.1 Flavobacteriaceae bacterium | reverse complement strand
TAGACATTGAACTAACGACCAAAGGAGATTTGGAGGTTGACGAACACCACACCATAGAAGACACTGCCATTGCCTTGGGAGAGGCCTTCCGCGCAGCACTAGGAAGTAAGCTGGGCATTGAACGCTATGGATTTTGCCTGCCAATGGACGATTGTCTCGCACAGGTAGCCATTGATTTTGGCGGACGTTCTTGGTTGATGTGGGAAGCAAAATTTGGACGTGAGATGATTGGTAAAATGCCAACCGAAATGTTTTTTCACTTCTTTAAGTCCTTTGCTGATGGAGCCAAAGCAAATTTGAATATTAAAGCCGAAGGACACAACGAACACCACAAAATTGAAGCTATCTTTAAAAGCTTTGCAAAAGCCATAAAAGCTGCGATTCAGCGTGATCCTGAAAAATTGATTTTACCCTCAACCAAAGGTCAATTATGAGCGTAGCTATTATTGACTATGGTGCTGGAAACATCCAAAGCATTCGCTTTGCGTTAGAACGACTTGGTATATCTGCCATATTGACTAGCAGCAAAGAAGAAATCAAAGCTGCTTCACATGTGATTTTTCCTGGCGTGGGCGAAGCTAGTTCTGCAATGACCAAACTTCAAAGTACTGGACTAGACACATTAATCCCCGCTCTCAAACAGCCCGTATTGGGTATTTGTTTGGGAATGCAACTCATGTGTAACCACTCGGAAGAAGGGGACACCAAAGGCTTGGGTATTTTCGACACTGACGTTGTGCGTTTTACAACGGATTTAAACGTGCCTCATATGGGCTGGAATGAAGTGGATGGCAAAGGGGTGCTATTTGATCAAATTCCGGCAAATAGCCACTTTTATCTCGTCCACAGCTTTTATGCAGAATCCAATGAAAACGCAGTAGGTCACTGCGTCTATGACACCACCTTTGCTGCAGCTATGGCGAAAGATAATTTTTATGGCACCCAATTCCACCCTGAAAAAAGTGGAGAGATGGGTGCTCGGTTATTAAAAAACTTTTTACAACAATGATTCTTGTTCCTGCGATTGACATCATCAACGGTCAGTGTGTGCGTCTAACCAAAGGCGTCTATGACACCAAAAAAGTATATAGCGAGTCTCCTGTTGAGGTTGCCAAACGCTTCGAGGGTGCTGGACTAACCCATTTGCATGTCGTTGACCTCGATGGCGCACGCGCCAAACACATTGTCAATGCAAAGGTATTGGAAGCCATTGCCACCCAAACTTCGTTGCATGTTGATTTTGGTGGGGGCATTAAATCGGCAAACGACCTACAAACCGCTTTTGACTGTGGAGCAGTACAGGTAACGCTTGGGAGTATCGCAGTGAGCGAACACCAATTGGTTCTTGAGTGGCTAAGCAAATATGGAGCTAGCAAACTCATTCTAGGAGCAGATGCCAAAAATCGACGGATTGCTACACACGGTTGGGAGAAAGATTCTGGACTTGATGTTGTAACCTTTGTTCAAGATTATGTGCAAAAAGGATTTACCAATGTTCTCTGTACCGATGTAGCAAAGGATGGAATGCTCGAAGGCCCTTCATTGGAATTATATAAAGAATTGATCGATAAAATAGACGGAATATCACTTATTGCTTCGGGTGGGGTTACTACGCTTGACGATCTTTACCAATGTCGTGAACTTGGCTGTACAGCTGCGGTAATCGGAAAAGCGATTTACGAAAGTAAAATCTCATTAAAAGAATTGGAACACTATCAATTGGAACAGAACTAGTATGCTAACCAAACGTATTATTCCTTGTTTAGACATCAAAGATGGTCGCACCGTAAAAGGGGTGAACTTTGTTGATCTCCGCGATGCAGGCGACCCTGTTGAGCTAGCACAACGCTATGCTGACGAAGGGGCAGACGAATTGGTCTTTTTAGATATCTCTGCTTCACAGGAAAAGCGAAAAACACTTGCCAAACTGGTTCGAAATGTGGCGCAAGCTATTGATATTCCCTTTACGGTCGGCGGGGGCATCAATGCTGTTGATGATGTAGCGATTTTGCTTGACAACGGAGCAGACAAAGTGTCGATCAACTCTGCTGCTGTACGCCGTCCTGAGCTCATTAGCGAGGTTGCTAATCGGTTTGGAACACAATGTGTGGTTGTTGCTATTGATGCCAAACAAATCAAAAACGAATGGGTGGTTCACTTGGTTGGCGGAAGAGTACCCACAGAACGTATGTTGTTTGAATGGACCAAAGAAGCCGTTGTTCGTGGGGCAGGAGAGCTGCTTTTCACTTCGATGGATCACGATGGCACAAAACAGGGGTTTGCCAACGAAGCACTTCAAAAACTTAGCCGTCAGGTTAGCGTTCCTATAATTGCTTCTGGTGGTGCAGGAACTATGCAACACTTTATTGATACCTTTGTCGATGGAAATGCCGATGCGGCCTTGGCAGCAAGTGTATTTCACTTTAAAGAAATCAGCATTCCCGAACTAAAAAATACATTACGTCAACATCAAATACCAATCCGATGACTATCAATTACAGCAAACACCCCGACGGGCTTGTTCCCGCAATTGTACAAGACGCCAACACCAAACGTGTCCTGATGCTTGGGTACATGAATGAAGAGGCAGTTGCCAAAACCCAAGAGAGTAAGCAGGTTACTTTTTATAGCCGTAGCAAAAAACGCCTATGGACAAAAGGGGAGGAGAGCGGTCATTTTCTTACGCTTGTTTCCTTGGCAGTTGACTGTGACAAAGATGCATTATTGATTCAAGCCATCCCACAAGGCGCAACCTGTCACACAGGAAGCGACTCCTGTTGGGGTGAAGAAAACACTCCTAGCTATGGTTTTCTTTCCGCACTAGAAACCGTAATTCGTGAACGCAAAACCAATCCAACAGAAAAAAGCTATGTGGCCAGTCTCTTTAAAAAAGGCATCAATAAGATTGCACAAAAAGTTGGGGAGGAAGCTGTAGAAACAGTTATTGAAGCTAAAGACAATAACACAGCGTTGTTTCTAGACGAAAGCGCAGACTTGCTTTTTCATTATTTAATTTTACTCCAAGCAAAGGGACATACGCTAGACGATGTGGCTCAGGTGTTGAAAAAACGTCAATAAGTAGGTTATCCAAAGCTTCCGATACACAAGAAAAAGCCCATTTTAAAATGTGTGAAAACACCTTGTATCCGATAATAAGCGCCTAAACCATCACTTCCAAAGAAAAATTACCAATAGAATGGTGCTGAGGATAACAACACTCACCAAAGAGAAAAAAACACGCACCAAAGGAAGGCCGAAAAACAGTTTTACAAACATACGGTTGAGTTGAAATCCTGCAAACAATACAATAATCATTAATAACCAAGTCATTACATTCTAATTTAAATTAGATAAGTTTATAAAGCTGGAGGTGTACCCCTGTAAGAAAACAGAGAAATACCGAAAAAAGAAAGGCGATGATCAAATAACTTTGGATGGGATAGCATTTGGTGCTTTTGCAAAGCGTACGATCCAGAAAATGAAGGTAGATGAAAAAAATGAAGGAATATAGTAGGTTTATCATTCAGTAATTTGGGTAGACCAAATGTACGTCTTAATATGTATTATCAAAACATGTGTTTTTAAAACATGCAATTATCAAAAGAAATTTTTTCCTTTTTTAAGGACTTAAAAAAGAACAATAACCGAGACTGGTTTACTGACCATAAATCACATTTCAAATCCCT
>JABHGH010000091.1 GCA_018672145.1 Flavobacteriaceae bacterium | reverse complement strand
CTTATCCATGACTCAACAATTGATGCAACACTGCTTGCGTAGCGTAGGTTCTGTTGTTTGCTTGCTCGATTACCAATGACTTATCGTCATCTAAAACACCATCAGCAGCGACAACATTACGTCGTATTGGTAAACAGTGCATAAAAAAAGCATTGTTGGTGCGTTTCATCTTTTCAGGGGTCATCATCCACTGATCATCAGTACGTAAGATCGCACCGTAGTTTGTGTAAGAACACCAGTTTTTTACGTAGACAACATCTGCACCATGTAAAGCTTCCTCTTGGTTATAACTCACTTTGTTGTTACCTACGATTTCAGGGTTTAAATCATAACCTTCTGGGTGCGTAATCACAAAATCGGCTTCGGTGTGGTCCATTAATCTAATAAAAGAATTGGCAACAGCATGGGGGAGTGCCTTGGGGTGCGGCGCCCAACTAAGTACGATTTTTGGTTTCTTCACTTGTACCTGCTCTTGAATGGTAAGTCCATCAGCCAAAGCCTGTAAAGGGTGCGCAGTAGCACTTTCCATGTTGACAATTGGAACGGATGCATATTCTGCAAACTCTCGTAGAACTTGCTCTTCTTCATCGCGAACCTTATCGGTAAGTGTTGCGAAGGCACGTATGGCAACAAAATCGCAATATTGGGAAACCACTTGCGCAGCTTCCTTGACATGTTCAGAACGCAAGCCACTCATCACCGTTTTATTTTTATATTCGATCGCCCAAGCTTCATTGCTAAAGTTCATAACCATAACATCCAAACCTAATTGTTTAGCAGCTTTCTGTGTGCTGAGACGTGTGCGTAAACTCGGATTAAAAAACAACAATCCCAATGTTTTTCGATGACCTAGTTTTTCAAATGCAAATGGATCATTTTTGCATGATTTTGCAAGGTCAATTATTTTGGCTACATCATGCAAGTCAGCTAATGTGATAAAATTTTTCATTTGTGGCATTCTAATAAAGCATTAAATAGATTGTCGAAGTGCTTTTTCTGTACATTTAAAGGTGGAAGTATCCGAATGAGTTTCTTGTTGCTACTGCCACCAGTAAATATTTGATGTGAAAAAATCAATTCTTTTCGTAATGGACCGACTTCATTTTCAAATTCTAACCCCAGCATCAGACCACGACCTTTACTCTTGGTGACAAATGGAAGTTCCTTCGCTTTTTCAGTAAAATAAGCACCCAATTTTTTGGCGTTTTCATACAGGTTTTCTTTCTCTAAAACCTCAAGAACGGCAAGTGCAGCACGACAAGCCAGATGGTTTCCGCCAAAAGTGGTTCCTAACATTCCGTATGATGATTCAATAACAGGGTTGACAAGTATTCCGCCAACAGGAAATCCATTTCCCATCCCTTTCGCCATGGTGATAATGTGTGGAGTTATTGAATAGTTTTGAAAGGCGAAAAAATCACCACTTCTGCCAAAGCCAGATTGCACCTCGTCAGCTATTAAGCAAGTGTTATGTTTTTTGCACATTTGCTCCATTGCCGTAACAAATGCATTGGTTGGCTCGTCTAAGCCGCCAACACCTTGAATCGCTTCAAAAATAACAGCACAGACATCTCCTTTGCTGAGCTCTTTGTCAAGTGCTTCAACATCATTAAAGGGAATAAAGTCAACTTTATGTTGATCGTTGAGGGGTGCTTGTATCATTTTGTTATCTGTTGCAGCAACTGCAGCACTCGTACGACCATGAAAAGCGTTATCAAAAGCGATTACTCTCGATTTTCCTGTGTGGAAAGAGGCGAGCTTTAATGCGTTTTCATTTGCTTCTGCTCCAGAACTGCACATAAAAAGTTCATAATCCTTACAACCAGATTGCCTATTGATCTCGGATGAAAGTTTTTCTTGCAGTGGATTTTGCACCGCATTCGAATAAAAACCAATACGATTGAGTTGTTTTCGAAGTGCACGTTTATAGGTTCGATGACCGTGTCCTATAGAAATGACAGCATGACCCCCATAAAGGTCAAGGTATTTCTTTCCGTTTTTGTCATAGACGTAAACCCCACGTGCTTTGGTCGGTTCTACATCATACAGTGGATATACGTCAAATAGAGGCATGATTATCCTTTGCTTATAGCATTAATTTTATTAAAAGAAGCCACGATTCCTCTGATTAAAGAAGAGCTCAACCCTTGATGTTCCATTTCATTCAACCCCTCGATCGTGCAACCCTGTGGCGTAGTTACTTTATCAATTTCTTGTTCTGGGTGAGAGTCTGTTTCGATCAAAAGCGATGCAGCACCTAATGCTGTATACATGGACATTTTCATGGCCTCGTCGGCATCAAAGCCAAGCTGAACTCCACCTTGAGTTGTGGCGCGAATCAAACGCATCCAAAAGGCAATTCCAGATGCACAAATCACTGTTGCAGCACGCATGTGTTTTTCTTCAATGACAATACTAGTGCCTAAGGCATTGAAAATGGCTTCGGCCAAGGACAGTCGTGTTTTACCTTGCGTGTTCGCGCAAATACAAGTCATTGATTTTCCAACTGATATTGCAGTATTCGGCATACTGCGAATGATGTTTTTATCCGTCCCTACAATAGCTTCCATTTTTGAAATTGAATACCCTGTAACCGTTGAAATAATCACATGTTTTTCGTTGAGTAAATGCGAGGCTGACTCGAGAACATTATCCAATTGTGAAGGCTGAACCGCAAGAATGATGATGTCAGATGAGGAAATTGCTTCCTCGTTGTCTGTTGTTATGTGTGTGTTTTTATACTCACTCCAATCAGCAATTGATTCGGTGTTTCGTTTTGTCAAATACAGTTGAGTTATAATGTTATTGGTTATAAGACCTTTAGCGATGCTAAGACCTAGGTTTCCGGCTCCGATGATTGCGATTTTCATAATTTATATTTCTTAATGTACGTTGGCTTTGAGTTGTAATCCAGTGGTTTGTGGCCAAGAAAACATCAAATTCATGTTTTCTACTGCTTGCCCTGAAGCTCCTTTCAAAAGGTTGTCCAAACAACTGGTGATGAGTAAAAGATCTTTGTGTTTATGTAAGTGAATTAAACAGTTGTTTGTGTTGACAACCATTTTCAAATCCAATGGAGATTCACTAATATGTGTAAATGGGCTATCTGCATAAAAAGACCGAAAAAGTTTTTGAGCAGATAAAATATCACCATCAAATTTTGTATAAATACTTGCGAAAATTCCTCGTGTAAAGTTTCCTCTAATCGGTAAAAAATTAATGTCCGGTGTCGAACTTTGCAAAGAAGACAAGGTTTCGCCAATCTCACCTAAATGTTGATGCGTAAACGGTTTATACCATGATACGTTGTTGTTTCTCCAACTAAAGTGAGATGTCGCAGATGGTTTCACACCAGCACCAGTGCTGCCGGTAATTGCATGTACTTGAACATCGTCTGTAAGCAATCCATTTTGTGCTAATGGTAATAATCCCAACTGAATTGCGGTTGCAAAACAACCTGGGTTGGCAACGGCTTGTGCAGATTGAATGAGCTGTTTTTGGAATTCAGGAAGGCCATATACATAAGATTTTCCTAAAAAATGATGGTCTTTATGCAAACGAAACTCATTGCTTAAATCGATAATCTTTGTGTTATCGTTCATCGGGTTTTCATGTAAAAAAGTTCCCGATAAACCGTGACCTAAACAAAGAAAAAGCACATCTACATCTGGATTAACCAGATCGACAAAAGTAAGGTCAGTCTGACCGATAAGGTCTGGATGTGCGTCGGTTAGCGGTTTTCCAGGACGTGTAGTGCTATACACAAAGTCAATAGATATGTTTGGATGATTCACCAACAAACGAAGAAGCTCGCCTCCTGTGTAGCCAGACCCACCAATAACTCCAACTGTTGCTTTATGTTTTATTGACATGTTTATAAATTTTTGTTGCGTTTGCAGTGACTCTAATAAATCCTTTTGCATCCTCGCTTGTCCAATTCAAATTCATTTCTCCATAGCTGCCAAACGAAGAGTCCATCAAATCGTGTGGCGATTCAATGCCATCAAGTGTAAATCGATAGGGGTGAAGTGTGAGGTGAACAACCCCAGTCACTGTTTTCTGGGTACTTTCCAAAAAGGCCTCTATATCACGCAATACGGCATCTAAATAATGCCCCTCATGAAGATGCATGCCATAAAAATTTCCCAGTTGTTCTTTTTGAAACTGCTGCCATTTACTGAGAGTGTGCTTTTCGAGCAGGTGATGAGCCTTAATAATTAACAGTGGTGCTGCTGCTTCGAAGCCAACTCGTCCTTTAATACCAATAATGGTATCTCCAACATGAATATCGCGCCCAATAGCGTATGAAGAAGCGATATCTTCTAACCGCATGATGGCCGTAATAGGATCCATTTTTTCTTTATTGATACCTGTTAGTTCACCTTTTGTAAAATGCAATGCTAAAGTTGAACTGTCTTCTCTTTTAAGGCTGCTTGGGTAGGCATGATCAGGAAGTGGTTCTTTCGATTCTAAAGTTTCTTTACCGCCTACACTAGTTCCCCAGAGACCTTTATTTACAGAGTATTGAGCTTTAGACCATTCCATTTCAACGCCGTGCGATTTTAAATACTCAATTTCAGCTTCTCTAGAAAGTTTTTGATCTCGAATTGGGGTAATAATTTCGACATTGGGAGCCAATGTTTGAAAAATTAGATCGAATCTAACTTGATCATTACCAGCGCCAGTACTTCCATGAGCGATGTATGTAGCACCAATTTTTTCAGCGTAATTAGCAATTTCAACAGCTTGCACAATTCTCTCTGCGCTAACAGAAAGCGGATAGGTGTTGTTTTTTAGTACATTTCCAAAAACCAAATATCGTATAACGTTCTTATAAAACGTTTCTACCGCATCAATGGATGTATAGGATACAGCACCGAGTGACGTTGCTTTTTTAGATAGCTCTTCAATTTCATTTTCATCAAACCCACCAGTGTTTACACTCACTGCATGAACTTCATAACCAGATTGACTAAGAGATTTTACACAGTAAGAGGTGTCTAATCCACCACTGTAAGCAAGGACTAATTTCTTCATGCTTTCTTATTTTTTAAAAACAATGCTTTTTTAATCATATTGAGGCGATTGACCACTTTATTATCAAACCCATTTTCTTTTTGTGAATGATTTGCTTTTGGGTCATACAGCATTCCTGTACACAAACACATTTTACGATCGGTACGTGTGAGCACATCGTAGTTTTTACACGTTTGACAACCTCTCCAAAATAATGGATCATCTGTGAGCTCAGAGAAAGTTACTGGTTTATAGCCTAACTCATAGTTTATTTTCATTACAGGAAGTCCTGTGGTGATTCCAAATACTTTTGCATCAGGATACTTCTCTCGAGAATAGTCAAAAACTTTTGATTTAATTTGTTTTGCAAGACCTTTGCCACGATGATCAGGAGCAACAATAAGACCAGAGTGAGCCACGTACTTGCTGTGACCCCAAACTTCGATATAACAGAATCCAGCAAAAGCATCACCATCAATAGCAATGACTGCGTTTTTATTTTCAATTTTGGCAACAATATATTCGGGGGTACGTCGTGCGATTCCTGTCCCTCTTACTTGTGCAGAGGATGATATAAGCTCCGATATTTGTTTCGCATAATGAATATGCGATTTGTTAGCGATAACAATTTCCATTGTTAATGGTCATTAAATTTGAAATAAAGAGTGTTGAAGTGGACGAAGCAGGGCGCACCATAGCTTCCAATGATTATATACCCCCAAAGGGGCGACGCGGGTGGCGCGGAGTAAACGAAAAGTGATTTACTTTAATCATCCTGCAAATATCAACAAAAATTATGGAATTAAAAGTCTAACTGCTGATTCTATTGATTATTTTTGTTATAAATTTAACAAACCCAACAGGTTGAAAAGACATATCACGACCTTTCCACATACAGACATAGACAAGTACAAGCAACAACTACTTATCTGGTCTAAACGTTATTCGCATGCAATGGCTTTGGATTCGAATGAATATCCACATCAAGAAATTTATTATGATTTTATGCTCGCAACAGACCCAATATCTACGTTGCAACAAAGCAGTTCTGGTGCATTTGACGAACTCCAAAAGAAAATAACGGCCACTGGAGACTGGTTGTTTGGCTATCTGTCATATGACTTAAAAAACGATATAGAAACCATACAATCAACAAACAAGAATCATCTAGAGTTTCCTGAAATTCTTTTTTTTCAGCCAAAAAGGGTGTGGATTTTAAAAAATGGACATATTGAAGCGCACTACCCAGAAAGCGTAGATCCTTTAGATGACTGGGAGCTTATTTGTAGCATGGAGGTGAATAATCCCAATACACACCAACATAACATTCAGTTAAAATCAAGAATTTCCAGAGCAGACTATCTGAGAAATGCGGAATCACTTCAAAAACACATTGCAAGAGGAGATATATACGAAGTCAATTTCTGTATGGAGTTATACGCTGATGATGTTGAGATTTCCCCTATATCTCTTTTTCAACAACTCAACGCTAGTTCAAAGTCACCTTTTGCAGCGTTTTTGCAAGCCAATAATAAGTTTTTATTGAGTAGTTCTCCTGAACGGTTTTTAAAACGTGTAGGGGATCGTCTAATTTCTCAGCCCATTAAAGGCACTGCGAAACGGCATCAAAATCAAGAAGATGACTTGAAAGCAGCAAAACAGTTAATTTCCAATGAAAAAGAAAGAGCTGAAAATACAATGATTGTCGATTTGGTACGCAATGACATGGCGCGAGTAGCAAAGAAAGGGTCAGTACAGGTCGAAGAACTCTGCAAAGTCTATCCCTTTACTCATGTCCATCAAATGATTTCTACGGTATCCGCTAACCTACGTCCAGAAATTGATGTGATCGATGCAATCCGAGCATGTTTCCCAATGGGTAGTATGACAGGAGCACCAAAATTGCGTGCTATGCAGCTTATTGATCAATACGAAACAACAAAACGAGGACTATATAGCGGAGCAGTTGGCTATATTGACCCCAATGGTGATTTTGATTTCAATGTGGTGATTCGATCACTTCAATATCGTTCAGACACCAAATACCTATCTGTTCAAGTGGGGAGTGCGCTAACGGCTGCTTCAGAGCCTGTCAGCGAATATGACGAGTGTATGCTGAAGGCAAAGGGTATTATGAAGGTTCTCCATCATAAAATGACGATTAATTTGTAGTTTGCATCCATGAAATCTAGGTTTCAAAATTATATCGAATCACGCTTCCCATCACTTCAAACAAAACGATTACTGATCGCTGTAAGTGGTGGTGTTGATAGTATGGTTTTGGTAGATTTACTTAGAGAACTGTCTTTTCATATTGTTGTTGCACATTGCAATTTTCAACTTCGAGGTGAGGATAGCGATCGAGATGAAATATTTGTAAAGTCCTATTGTGAAAAACACAACATCTGTTTTCATGCAAAACCGTTTGAAACGAAACTTCCCAAACATTCTACGCAGATGGCAGCGCGAACTCTTCGCTACGAATGGTTTAATCAACTCTGTTCTGACAATGACTACGATTATATACTGACTGCGCATCATGCTGATGATGCCATCGAAACCCTACTCATCAATATGTCAAGAGGAAGTGGAATTGATGGATTGACAGGTATTGCTGAACAAAATGGGAAAATCATTCGTCCATTTCTCACTTTTTTTAAGTCTGAACTTATTGATTGGGCTACGCAAAACAATATTCCATGGAGAGAAGACAAATCAAATCAAAGCACAGATTATCTACGCAATGCTATTCGTCATAACGTCATCAATCAGATTGCAGAAGTGCATCCTAAAGCACTTGAAAATATCTTGAAGAGTATGCAGCTCACTCGAGATGCAGCTGCTGCTTTAGCCGTTCGAGAAGAAGAGATGAGAAAGGAGCTTTTTGTCATGCAAGATGACAACTCATTTCGCATTGACCTTAAAAAGCTATTAAAAATAAAACCATTATCGTTTTGGACTCATAGGTTCTTCTCCTCCTTTGGCTTTGATCATATGGAAGTGGAAAAGCTGATGAATGCTCAAAAAGGAAAACTGATCCAGTCTACTACTCATACGTTAGAAATGGGACGTGGTTTTTTTCTACTATATCAAATTTTAAATCAAGGTAAAGAAGAGGCTATTTCTGTCCCTAAAGAAGGTTTGTCTTGGCCTATTCTTCTTTCAATTTCAGAAAATGCGCAAGCGGGAAGCGAAAATGAACTGGTAGTTGATGCACAAAAAATTTCTTTTCCATTGACGTTGCGAAAATGGAAAAATGGAGATCACTTTTATCCGACGGGGATGAATGGATCAAAAAAAGTAGCAAAGTTCTTTAAAGACGAGCATTATTCTGCCAATATGAAAGCGGCTCAATGGTTGCTTTGTTCAGGAAATGATATTATCTGGATTGTTGGCAAGCGCGCAGATCGTAGGTTTGCAACCTATGAAAAAACAAAAAAAACAATTAAAATAAACCTACAATGAAATATTTTTTTTTAATCATCAACTTATTTTTAGTCTCCTTATCATGGAGTCAAAATCCAGTGACTTGGGTGACGAAAGCACAACAAACAGGGCCGCAGACCTATGACATTATTATCAATGCGACCATCCAAGAAAAGTGGCATTTATATGCAACAAAGATGCCTGCTGATGGCCCTTTACCAACAGAGTTTCACTTTATAGACGTTGATCTTACTGATTCTTTGACTCATTCAGAACTAATTACTGGATACGACCCGATTTTTGAAATCGATCTTTCATACTTTGATACCGAAGCAATATTTTATCAATCGATACGTGTCTCTAATGAAGAAATCAAAGAAGTTGCTGTTGACGTTATATACCAAGCCTGTGATGATAAATTGTGCATCTTTAGAGAAGAACAACTATTGGTTTCCCTCTCAGGTGCTGAGCAAATACAGGTTGCCGAAGATCTCACAGCATTAACCCCAGAGTCGATAAAAAAACTTCAAATCCCACTGCAAAACATTGAGTTTTTAGCAGGTGATTCAACGAATGGAGAGTCTTCTTCCTCGATATGGAATATTTTTTTACTTGGTTTTTTTGGAGGGTTCATTGCGCTGTTAACACCCTGTGTTTTTCCAATGATTCCATTGACAGTTTCTTTTTTCACAAAACAAAGTGACTCAAAAAAAACAGGGCTTGCCAATGCGTTGCTTTATGCCTTTTTCATTATTTTGATTTATGCATTACTAAGTATACCTTTTCATTTTTTAGATTCAATAAATCCTGAAATTTTAAATACGATTTCAACCAACATTTGGCTAAATGTATTCTTCTTTTTAATCTTTGTGTTTTTTGCTGTTTCTTTCTTCGGGTATTATGAATTGACACTCCCGACATCTTGGGCAAATCGTTTGGATTTTGCATCTTCTAAAAGCGGAGGGGCAATTGGCATTTTTTTAATGGCGTTAACGCTAGCAATTGTTTCATTTTCATGTACAGGTCCAATCCTAGGCTCCTTATTAGCTGGTTCGCTGTCTAGTACCGGAGGGGCAACCCAACTCACTATGGGCATGACAGGTTTTGGAGTGGCTTTGGCATTACCATTTGGCCTTTTCGCACTCTTTCCAAACCTCTTACAGACACTTCCCAAGTCTGGTGGATGGATGAATACGCTAAAAGTGGTGCTTGGTTTCCTTGAACTTGCCTTGGCAATCAAATTCTTATCAAACGCTGATCTTGTTGCACATTGGGGAATTCTAAAGCGTGAAGTTTTTATTGGCTTATGGATTATCATTTTTGTTTTAATGACTTTGTATTTCTTTGGTGTTTTGCGCTTTCCACATGACCCTAAAAAACCTAAAATTGGTGTGAGTAGAGTTCTTTTAGGACTAATAACTTTATCGTTTGTCGTGTACTTGTTCCCTGGAACACTACAAAAATCATCTGCAAATTCACTTCATCTGCTTTCTGGCTTTCCACCGCCAACCTTTTATAGTGTCTATCCTCAAAAAACAGATTGCCCTTTAGGCCTTGATTGCTACAAAGATTTTGACAAAGGAAAGGCTGTTGCTATTGAAAGCCAAAAACCTATCCTGCTTGACTTTACCGGCTGGGCTTGTGTGAATTGTCGAAAAGTAGAGGAAAACGTGTGGAGCGACCCTGAAATCTACAAATTAATCAATGAAAAGTTTGTTCTCATATCTCTATATGTCGATGATCGTAGTCTTTTGCCCGTTCAAGAGCAATTTTCATTGGAATATACTTCTGGCCGTATTCGCACCATCGAAACCATTGGCCAAAAATGGGCCGCTTTTCAAGCGATAAACTTTAAATCTGTTGCGCAACCCCATTATATTTTGATGATGCCAGACGGAACACTGTTAGGACCACCACAGCAATACACGGACATACCAACATATCTAAACTGGTTACGAAAAGGACTTGAAAACGTCCCCGATCAAGAGTTGGGGGCTACACTT
>JABHGH010000066.1 GCA_018672145.1 Flavobacteriaceae bacterium | reverse complement strand
TCAATTTCTAAAGGAGAAAGTAAATCCTTCAATTTAAAAAAGTTTTCAAAAGTTAAAGACAGAAGACATTTCTGGGAGAAAAAATAAGCTACATAAGGAATGAGGGTCATACAGTAAACGAGTCTATCAACAGACAACTTTGTGATTATTCACACGACTTAGGACAGATAGTTATGAAAGGCAAAAACAGTTAGTATTAAAAATGGTTGTCACTTTCGACTCCAAAAGGATCGGACAGAAATTTAATTCAGCTTTATTCTATCTAAACACCAGAGATCAGCGACTAACCGCTTCGAACTTTGTAATCACATCGAATTAGCGAAAGGCACAAAGCATTGAGCTAGAATAAAACAAAAAAACCCTTCGATATCGAGGGGTTTTTCTTTTGATTACCTTACGACCAACAAGAGCAAATACAATAGGGCTGTTTTATAAGACCCATTACGAATTTGGCCTCCAATCCCAAACAACAACATTCCAATCACTGTTTCCATAGTGGAGTGTTCCAACCGGTTTGAAACCAGCTTTTATATGCGTCCTAAACGAAGCAAGATTTTCCGTATCGACATCGGTTACGGCAAATGGGTAATGGTCTTTATAGGTGTTTTTAAACGTTCTGTAAAGTTGCTGTGACACCCCTTGCCCTCTCACTTCTTTGGCCACGCACAACTGCCCAACCACAAGGTATTCGAAATCACCAATTCGTTTTCCATAAAAGGGGATGTCATTAATTTGATCTGACAAATCGTTGAGTAAAGGATGGTTTCTGAGTAAAGATCGCTCTGTAGCAAGTGCATAACCGACCACTTTGTTCTTTTCTTTTGCTATAATAGCAGGGGTAGAGGAGTTCATGTTGTGTAAAAACGCTTCAGAATAACACGCCGTGACAAAGCCGTCAATGGCCGAATCTTCTACATTCTCTTTTAGGTTTAGACTCTGTAATTGACGAATCTGTTGTATTTCGTTATCCGAATTGGCAAGACAAATTTTCATAATCAAAATAGTTTATTCATTACACAGCCCATCAACTTCAAACATTCCGTCAACGCTGTAAATGATGCCGAAGGTTATTCACGGTGTGTTTTCAAGCCTCTTTCCATACGAGTTTCCCTCAATCGAACAAAGAAGCAAAACAAGCGATGATCCGAACAGAAGACGTTGGATGATTGTCCTATTTAATCCCTTTTAGGATGAGTGTTCCAGCCCAGTCTTTTTTTGCACCAAAGCGCAAGGAGGTCACATTTTTAAAACCAGCTTGCTTGAACATCTTCACCCATGTTTTTTCAGACATCAGGCGCATAATAGAGATGTCACAGTCATGGGGCCAAGAGTGTGAAACTTTATTTTCCTCATAAAAATCCAAGCCAACGATCAAAAGCCCACCAGGCTTCAACCACGAAAAATATATGTTATGAAGAAAAGCAGCGGGGTCATCGAGGTAATAGATGACCTCCATAGAGTGAACAACATCAACAGCAGAGTTTGGCTTCCATTGAGACAAATCGGCACAAACATATGAGTTGGCAGCGTCTAAGCGGCGTGCTTTGTCAACCATTTGTTTGGCACCATCAACGCCAAACGCGTTTACACACTCAGGGTATTTTGCGGCCTGACGAACAACCCAGCCATTTCCACAACCTGCATCGATAAACGAAAATTGTTTTTGGTCACCGATTGCAAGATCAAGCATATGGTTTACGGCTGGCTCATGACCTTTTGCCATCTTTTCGTCGCGACCACTTTCGGCCCATTCACCAAAAACATCAGTAGGGATACGTTTCATAAAAAAAGAATTGTAAAGCCTTATACTGTACAGGTCATGTCTTCTCCACAACATAGAGGAGATTTAATCATTCCCTCACAGCTTGGACATTGAGAAACCTGAACCTCTGAGCCATCATCAACAGTGATTGTATTATTTTTTAGTGGAGTGTCGCATTTGGCGCAGCTCGCGTTGACCGCCATGTTACATTGATTACAAGAATATGTTGCCATTGGATGTGTTTTTGTAAATATACAGGATTACAGGATCAAACAAAAGTTGGGGGATAAACCAACTGAAACGATCATACAATATAAATGTCCAAATCACTGCTGCAAATTGTTTGGTAAACAAGGACTCGTAATACTCAACTACGCCAACTTCAACGGGTGAAACACTACAGCCATTTTTTGCCACGGATAGATAACATTCAATAATCAATCAATTTTCTATCTTTAAAAAAAAGAAAACTTGGTTGAAATCGAACGAAAGTTTCTCGTCGTATCACTTGAGGGGTGTTTGGAAAAATCCACAGAGAAAATAAAAATGGTTCAGGGGTATCTATCTTTTGACCCAGCAAGAACGGTTCGTGTGAGAATAACAGACACACAGGCATTTATTACGATTAAAGGCAAGTCGAACAAGAAAGGGGACACACGCCTTGAATGGGAAAAGCAGATTGCAGTTAAAGAAGCCCAACATCTTCTCACATTGTGTGTAGGGTCCCAGATTAAAAAAACACGACACCTTGTACCACATCAGTCACATGTGTTTGAGGTAGATGTTTTTGAAGGAGATCACACGGGCTTGGTAATTGCTGAAGTTGAATTATCTTCTAGTGAAGAACATGTTGATTTACCCCACTGGATAGGAAAAGAAGTTACAGGAGACTCACGCTATTACAACAGCTCATTAGCCCAAAAATTGGATTAAAGGACTAAAGGCCTAAGTCCTCCAGATCAACTGCGGAATCTGCTGTATTTTTTTGCCTCAACCTGGCTAGGAGGTCACAGTCTAATGGAATGTTTACTCTTTCGGGGGCAGGAAAAGAATCAAGAGAAACTTCCAACAAAGGGTCTTCATAAAGCTTTTTCATATATAACGCCCAGATGGGTAAAGCCATGGTGGCCCCTTGTCCGTAAGCAATCGAACTAAAGTGTGTTGCACGGTCTTCTCCGCCGACCCAAACACCAGTCACTAGATTGGGAACCATACCGATAAACCAACCGTCACTTTGGTTTTGCGTTGTTCCAGTTTTACCTGCAATTGGGTTTGTGAATTGATAGGGATACCCTGTGACTACCGTTCCGAAAGTTGGGTTGTTTTGTTCCGCACCTTGGTGTCTCAGCCGGATGCCAGAACCAGCTTCTGTTACTCCTTCCAGCAACTTAACGGTGACATAGGCAGACTCAGCACTTAACACATCCTTGGTTACGGGTGAAGCTTCAAAAAGCACAGTTCCGTTTTTGTCTTCCACTCGGGTAACCATCACAGGGCTTACATAAATTCCTTGATTGGCAAAAGTGCCATAAGAAGCAACCATTTCATAGACACTAAGGTCAGCAGTTCCTAGTGCAATAGAGGGAACACTAGGGATTTTTGAAGTAATACCAAGATCAGCGGCGAGCTTGCTAACGGGCCCTGGACCCACCTTGTCGATCAGGCGTGCACTAATGGTATTTACAGAATTTGCCAAAGCGTTTTTTAGAGTACGCATACCGGTGTATCGATCGCCAGAGTTTTTTGGACACCACGCCTCATGCGCACCAAACTTTTTTGCCTCTACACAATAAAAACCGTCGGGGAAGGAATCACATGGGGAAAGCTTAAGTTGATCGATAGCCGTTGCGTAAACAAAAGGTTTAAACGTAGAACCAATTTGCCGCTTCCCTTGGTAAACATGATCAAACTGAAAGTGTTTATAATTGATACCGCCCACCCATGCTTTTACATGACCAGTTTGGGGATCCATGGACATCATGCCAGACCGTAAAAAGTGTTTATAGTAACGAATCGAGTCAATCGGACTCATCAACGTATCGACATCTCCTTTCCAGCTAAAGACTTTCATCGCTGTTTTTTCTTCGAAAGCGTCTTTTATTTCATCTTCCGTTTTTCCCGCAAGCTTCATTTTTCGCCAACGTTCTGAACGTTTCATGGCTTGCTCCAGAAGCCGTTCGATTTCTTTTTCACTAATATCAAGAAAAGGAGCAGTGGGGTTCCATCGTGGGGTATTTTGCTCAAAAAAGGCTTTTTGCAAGTTTGACATATGCTCCTCAACAGAATTTTCAGCATAAGCTTGCATACGCGAATCGATGGTTGTGTAAATGGTTAATCCGTCGAGGTATAAATTGTAGTACTCGCCATTTGGCTTTGGGTTTTCGTTAATCCAATTGAGCATAAATTGACGGAGATAAGCACGGAAATAAGTTGCCAACCCCTCGCGATGAGACTGGGGGTTAAACTGAATACGTAACGGCAACTGACTCAAAGAGTCAACCTCTGGCAAGGTTAACATCTCATTGCGCAACATTTGTTGAAAAACAATATTTCTTCTAGAAACAACGAGTTCTGGTCTGCGCAATGGATTGTAGAGGGACGAGTTTTTAAGCATACCCACTAGCATTGCCGACTCTTCAAGTAAAAGATCAGAGGGCTCTTTGGAAAAGTAAATATTTGCCGCCGAACGCAAACCATCTGCATTGTAATTGAAATCATAAAGATTTAAATACATGGTCATGATTTCCTTCTTTGAATAGCGCCGTTCTAACTGAACGGCAATTACCCATTCCTTAATTTTTTGGATAATAGCATCGAGGGTATTTCGTGATCGAACTCCAGTGAAGAGTTGTCGCGCCAGTTGCTGAGAAACGGTACTTGCACCTCCTTTTTCACCCAAATAGGCAACCGCACGCAGCGTGCTTCGCGCATCAATTCCAGAGTGACTGTAGAAACGTTCATCTTCTGTCGCAATAAGGGCATTGACCAAGTCATTAGGAATTTCCTCATAGTAAAGAGGTGTTCGGTTATCGTTGTAATAGAACTTCCCTAACACTTTGTTATCAGACGAAAATATTTGAGTTGCGAGATTCGTTTTGGGGTTTTCCAGTTGGCGAAATTCGGGCATTTCCCCAAGTAGTCCCAAGCCAGCAGCAGAGAAAATACTAACGATGATCAGAAGGATAGACATAAAGGCCCCCCAAAAGAAGCGTACATATACTTTATAAGTTCCTACAGTTTTTTTGGATTGCTTGCTTTCTTTTTTAGAGCTCATTCTTTGACAGTGATTTGTTCAATTCCAAGACCAACATCAGTAATTCCTTTTAACACAGAAATTGGATTGGCTTTTTCGTTATGTCGCATAGCTGGCCGTACATGTAAGTGGTATTCTCCAACTACAGAAAAAACGTGTTTTTCTTTATACCATAACTTACTCTCTTTGACGAGTAGACCTTCTCCTAGCCATTCACCATTTGGCTGTGCCAAGCGATAGGACAATGTGTCAACAACTTGATGTCCCAAGGGGTCTTCCAGTTCAGTAATGATATGGATATTTGCAAAAGGGTATGAATCATTATTTCGCAAATACAAAAAGAGGTTCATTGGCGTGTCGACTTGGCTTGGTGTAAACGTAAATGTGGTAGGGTTGTCTTGTTGCCATCCATCGGAAAAAGAAGAAAAATATAAACTTTCATTGCCTAAAGAGCAGCTAGCAATAGCCATTACAAATAGACTGTAATAAAGTGTTCTCAAGAATTTAAAGTGTCTGTTCATTTTAAGTGAGCATATGATTACTTCTTCATAAATGCTAGAGATTCGGAGCGTCCTTTTTTAAAGATCTTATTGCTGTTTTTGGTCCCTTTTCTCAGCCGTTTTTGTTCGTCTTCGGGAAGCTGAACAATATCTGAACACTCTTTTGAACAGCAACTGTGATGGGCTTCAGCACAAGAGGAGCATTGAATAAACAACAAATGACAGGCCTCGTTTGCGCAATTGACATGAGTGTCGCAAGCACAACCACATTGATGACAAACAGCAATCACCTCCTCAGAAATTTGCTCTGCTCTACGTTGGTCAAAAACAAAGTTTTTGCCCCGAAACTTGTTGTCAAGACCTTGGGACTTGACTTGTCGGGAGTATTCAATAATTCCACCCTCCAATTGATATACATTTTCAAACCCTTTATGTTTGAAATAGGCACTGGCTTTTTCGCAACGGATTCCCCCGGTACAATACATTACTATTTTTTTATCTTTTTTGTGTGGTGTAAGGTCATCTTCGATCAGCGGTAGAGAGTCGCGAAAGGTGTCCACGTCGGGGGTGATGGCCCCTTCAAAATGCCCAATCTCACTTTCATAATGGTTACGCATGTCAACCAACATGGTGTCGGAAGCTGCAATTAGCTCATTAAAAGACTTTGCACTGACATGAACTCCACACTTCGTCACATCAAATTCATCATCGTTTAGCCCATCGGCTACGATTTTTTCTCGAACCTTGATTTTGAGTTTTAAAAAAGATTTGTTGTCTTGTTCGACGGCAATATTGAGTCTGACATTATTGAGAAACGAAATCTCGTCTAGGTGCTTTTTAAAGGAATCAAAATTTTGAGCAGAAACCGAGAGTTGCGCATTGATTCCTTCTTTAGCTACATAAATGCGGCCTAAAACGCCTAGTTTGTTCCAATGTATAAAAAGGAAGTCCCGAAACAATTTCGGATTTTCGATGTGTGCGTATTTGTAGAACGATAACGTCAGCCGTTCTTGTCCAGCCTGATCGATTAATTGGGAGCGTTCTTTCGCACTTAATGTGTTGTACAGTTGCATGCTATACGTATTAAGATTGTTTGACAAAGGTACAAATTTAAAAAACGCAGTTTAGGGGTTTATTTTTACGTCTAAAATTGTACTTTAGAGACTTCAAAAAACGACATTATGGCAAACGAAAAAGACGCAAAATTAAAAGCTCTCCAACTAACGTTAGACAAGCTAGACAAGGCCTACGGAAAGGGAACCGTTATGCGCATGAACGATGAAGCGCTACAAGAAGTAGAAGCGATTTCTTCTGGGTCATTGAGCTTGGACGCGGCACTCGGCGTGGGCGGATATCCAAGAGGACGTGTCGTTGAAATTTATGGTCCAGAATCTTCGGGAAAAACCACGTTGACTCTACATGCGATTGCGGAATGCCAAAAAAGTGGAGGAATTGCGGCTTTCATTGACGCGGAGCACGCTTTTGACAGATACTATGCCCAAAACTTGGGGATTAATATCGATGAGCTTATCGTTTCGCAACCCGATCATGGAGAGCAGGCTCTGGAAATTGCAGACAACCTTATTCGTTCAGGGGCTGTAGACATTGTTGTTATTGACTCGGTAGCAGCACTGACGCCAAAAAGTGAGATTGAGGGCGAAATGGGAGACTCCAAAATGGGGTTACACGCCCGCTTGATGTCGCAAGCCCTTCGAAAACTAACAGCTTCAATTAGCAAAACCCAATCCACAGTCATTTTTATTAACCAATTGCGAGAAAAAATTGGCGTGATGTTTGGCAACCCAGAAACAACAACAGGGGGTAATGCACTTAAATTTTATGCTTCTGTTCGTTTAGACATCCGCCGTTCCACACAGATTAAGGATAGCCAAGGCGGAATCAACGGAAACCGAACGCGTGTTAAAGTCGTTAAAAATAAAGTTGCCCCGCCTTTTAAAAAGGTCGAATTTGATATTATTTATGGAAAAGGAATTTCCAAAAACGGTGAGATATTGGACATTGGAGTCGAGCAAGAAATCATTCAAAAAAGCGGCTCTTGGTTTAGCTATGGAGACACCAAGCTTGGTCAAGGACGTGAATCCGTCATCAAGCTACTGGAAGACAACATGGAACTTGCGGAGGAAATCGAAACAAAAATTCGTCAAAGCTACACAGAAGAAGAATAGCTAAGAATACCCTTCCTTTTCTAATTGATCACTAAAGAACTGATAGGTCTTTTCTTTTAACGATTGAATGTCTTTTGACGTTAAGCCCTTGGTGTCTATTGCGGGGTGGACAGTTGCCCGAAGAATCCCTGGACTTCCCAC
>JABHGH010000131.1 GCA_018672145.1 Flavobacteriaceae bacterium | reverse complement strand
CCGTTTAAGTCCCATCGTAGAAGAGTATCTCTACTCGGCCATGGAAGACTACAAAATCGACATCATGATTGAGTCGGGGCCAAATGCTCGTACGGTCGAAATCAACCTCAACCCCTTTACATTGATCGGGGCAACCACCCGCTCGGGCTTGCTCACTGCCCCAATGCGTGCACGTTTTGGCATCAATTGTCGATTGAACTATTACACCACAGAGGTTTTGTCAACCATAGTTGAAAGAAGTGCAGATATCCTAAACATAGCGATTACCAATGAAGCGGCGATTGAGATTGCCGGTCGTAGTCGTGGTACGCCACGGATAGCCAATGCCTTGTTACGACGAATTCGTGATTTTGCGCAAATCAAAGGAGACGGAAGTATCGATATGAAAATCGCCAAATATGGCTTAGAAGCCTTACATGTAGATGCCCACGGTCTGGACGAAATGGACAACAAAATTCTGTCCACTATGATGGACAAATTTAAGGGCGGCCCAGTTGGAATCAACACCCTAGCCACAGCAGTTTCCGAAAGTGCAGAGACATTAGAAGAAGTTTACGAACCATTTCTCATTCAACAAGGATTCATTGTTCGCACACCTCGAGGACGTGAGGTCACAGACCTTGCCTATCAACATCTTGGGCGGTCAAAGGGAAGCCAGCAAGGCGGCTTGTTTTGAACGCCTCTGAGCTACATAGCAAACAAATTAAAGAACACGCCAAACGTCTTGGCTTTTTGTCGTGTGGTATTTCTAAAGCTGGGTTTTTGGAAGATGAAGCCCCACGCCTTGAGCAGTGGCTTGCTCAGGGTCATCATGGCAGTATGACCTACATGGAGCGCAATTTTGATAAGCGCCTCGACCCCACAAAATTAGTGCCTGGAGCAAAAAGTGTCGTATCGCTTCTTTACAACTACTATCCTAGTGCCAAACAATCTGACAAAGAAGCACCGAAGTTATCAAAGTATGCCTATGGCAAGGATTATCACTTTGTTGTTAAGGAAAAACTCAAAGAACTGATGCATAGTATTGAAGAAGAAATCGGAGAGGTATCTGGAAGAGCCTTTGTCGATTCCGCACCAGTTCTAGACAAGGCATGGGCTGCAAAAGGCGGATTGGGATGGCTTGGAAAACACACCAATTTGATTTCAAAGAAAACAGGTTCTTTTTTCTTTATTGCGGAACTGATTATCGATTTGCCTTTAGAAGCGGACACACCTGTAACAGACCACTGCGGCTCTTGCACTGCTTGTATTGATGCTTGTCCTACGGATGCAATCATAGCACCCTATCAAGTGGATGGTAGCAAGTGTATTTCTCACTTTACGATTGAACTCAAAGATGCAATCCCGCAAGAAGTCAAGGGAAAATTTGACAACTGGGCATTTGGCTGTGATGTGTGTCAGGATGTGTGCCCTTGGAACCGCTTTTCAACGCCTCATCAAGAACCCGAATTTGAACCCTCCCCGGAACTCATGAACCTCACCAAAAACGATTGGCATGAAATCACAGAAGTCGTTTTCAATCGTCTGTTTGAGAAAAGTGCTGTTCAACGTACCCAATTTTCGGGCTTGCAACGAAATTTGCAATTTTTAAAATAAGTCACTTTCTCGAATGCTATGGTGACAAAATAATCATTACTTTTGAGAAGCATTTATGATCACACAACTTCGCGGACGTCTTGTCGAAAAATCACCAACGTCAGTCGTTATTGACTGTCAAGGTGTTGGCTATTTGGTCAACATTTCTTTATTTACGTTTGGCCAGCTTTCTGATGATGAAAACATTCAGCTCTTCACACACCTTCAAGTTCGTGAGGACGCACAAACCCTATATGGTTTTAGCACAGATCTTGAGCGACAGGTGTTTCGACTACTGATTGGTATTTCGGGAATCGGCGCCAACACTGCCCGTACAATGCTATCATCTTTGAGCCCAATCGAAATTGGGCAGGCCATTCAAGCGGAACAAGTAGATATTATCCAATCGGTTAAAGGAATTGGTGCTAAAACTGCCCAACGTGTTGTGATTGAACTTCGTGACAAAATTCAGGGAATCGTTGCCGATGCCGGAATTCCAACTTCCATAAACAATACAAACAAAGAAGAAGCGTTATCTGCATTAGTGGTCTTGGGATATCAAACTAAGGCATGTGTGAAAGTGCTTGACGAGCTCATTGGAGTCGATTCTGATATGAGCGTCGAACGCCTTATCCGCAATGCTTTGAATAAACTGTAGGTATTATGCGTTTTATTTCAACTAGGTATATTTTACTGGTTGTTTTTCTTTTGTTTTCAGGGATTGTTTTCGCTCAGAACGATAGCCTTCAATTGTCACCGGCTATCCAAAATATTGCTAGTAAGGATCTGCCAACTTCTTTTAAAGAAGAATACACCTATGATCCTAATCTAGATTTGTACATCTATGCCGTAAAAGTGGGCGAAATTAATATCAATGCTCCACTCACACTAACCCCTAAAGAGTACCTCGACCGAATGATGCGCATGGAAGCGCGTAACTATATCAACGACAAACAAGAATTGCTTTCAGGCGATGTCGAAGACCCCGAAAAACAAAAAAACCTACTACCAGATCTCTATGTGAAATCAGACCTTTTTAAGAAATTATTTGGGAGTCAGGTGATTCAAATTGTGCCGAAAGGATCAGTCGACATTGATTTTGGGATGCGTTATCAAAAATCAGGAAATCCAGCGCTTTCTCCTAGAAACCAAAGTAGTTTTGGATTTGATTTTGATCAGCGTATTAGTGTTGGTTTGGTTGGGAATATCGGAAGTCGTTTTCGTATCAATGCGAACTATGACACCCAATCCACTTTTGACTTTCAAAACCTGATTAAACTCGATTTTTTTCCTCCGACAGTTTCGGAAATAGCAGATTCTTCAGGAGGGCGTGTAGGCGGTGCAATTTCGTCTGTTTCTGGCGCCGTTGGACGCATACAAAACGAGGTGGATCGACTTAAGGGAGGCATCGATAAGATTAAAAGCTTAAAAGACGGGTATAGCGGAAATGAAGACGGGATCTTACAAAAATTAGAAATCGGAAACGTGAGCATGCCACTCAACAGTTCACTAATTTCAGGTGCGCAAAGTCTATTTGGGGTTAAGGCAGATCTCAAGTTTGGAAAAACAAACATTTCTGCGTTGGTCTCCGAACAGCGATCCCAAACGCAACGCATGATGACTTCTTCCGATGGTAATTTGGAGGATTTTTCACTCTTTGCTCTTGACTATGAAGAAGATAGACACTTTTTCTTAGCACAATATTTTCGTGACAACTACGATCGTGCGATTGCTACTTATCCCTACATCAACACTTCAGTACAAATTACTCGACTAGAGGTATGGGTGACCAATCGTAATGCACAGACCAACAATGTGAGAAACCTTGTAGCTCTACAGGATTTGGGAGAAACAAACCCAGAAAAAGTGCGACTCGACGATTTGGCAAGCAATTTTTTTACTCCGACTAGTGTGAGTGGTTATCCAGACAATGGGGCTAATCTTCTGAATCCTGATCAGCTGGGTACAGGAATTTTGACCAATGAGATTCGTGATATTGCAACAACCAAAAATGGCTTTGGCAGTTTGTCTGATGTGGTACAAGAAGGAATCGACTATGCCGTTTTGGAGAGTGCCCGAAAACTCGAACTCACCGACTATGACTTTCATCCTCAGTTGGGCTATGTCTCACTCAAGCAAAGGCTAAACAACGACGAGATTTTGGCAGTTGCTTTTCAATTCACCATCGGGGGAGAGACCTATCAGGTGGGTGAATTTGCCGGAGATGGTGTGCCATCTACATCTGCCACTGGAGTAGGTGGGCAACAAGCCCAGCAAGTTCTCAATAATAGCTTAGTCGTCAAGCTTTTACGTAGCAATCTCACCAATGTCGATCAGCCTGTTTGGGATTTGATGATGAAAAACATTTATAACATTGGCGCATACCAATTGGAGCAAGAAGGCTTTGTATTTAATCTGTTGTATTCCGATCCATCTCCGATCAATTACATTGAGCCGGTAGCCGCTGACATTTGGCCTGATGGCCTAGACCGTAAAGTCTTACTCAACGTTTTTGGTGTTGATCGACTCAATGTTTACAACGATCTTCAGGATGGTGGTGACGGTTTTTTTGATTTTGTAGAAGGGGTGACAGTTAACCGTGAAAATGGACGTATCATTTTCCCTAAAGTAGAGCCTTTTGGAAGCTATTTGTTTGACACACTAAAGTCTGACTCTTCCGAGGATTATTCGATTGCAGCGACATTTAATGCAAATCAAAAGAAGTATGTTTTTCCTGAAATGTATCAGTTAACAAAGTCGGAGGCGCTAGACTATGCCGCCCAAAACAAATTCCAATTAAAAGGACGTTATAAGTCAAGTGGCGGAGGTTCAGGGATTTCCTTAGGAGCATTTAATGTGCCTCGAGGATCGGTGCGAGTAACTGCTTCAGGGCGCTTACTCCAAGAGGGAGTTGATTACGCTGTAAATTATCAGCTTGGTCGCGTTACAATACTAAACGAAAATTTACAAAACTCTAATGTGCCGATTGAAGTGTCTACGGAAAGCAATTCTTTTTTCGGACAACAAAACAAACGATTTACCGGAATTCATACCGAACACAAATTCAGCGATAAATTCTTACTTGCTGCCACAGCCATGAACTTGAGTGAGCGGCCACTTACCCAAAAAGCAAATTACGGAGTTGAACCAGTCAATAATACCATGCTCGGCATGAGCACCACTTTCTCGACTGAGGTGCCGTTTTTGACACGTATGGCAAATAAACTCCCCAATGTCGATTCCGAAGTGATGTCCAATGTTTCTTTCCGTGGAGAGATTGCCTATTTAATGTCTCGCACACCAAAAGGAACAGCGCTAAATGGAGAAGCAACAACCTATGTTGATGACTTTGAGGGAGCTCAGAGCAATATTGATTTAAGAGACGCACTGTCTTGGTCGTTGTCGAGCGTGCCTGCTGCCAATGTTTCTGGAGCGGAAGCACCAATCGATGACTTAAGCGCTGGGCACCACCGTGCAAGAATGGCGTGGTACACAATTGATCCTATTTTTTATTCGAGTCGGCGTCCTTCAGAAATTTCAAACAATGACCTTTCAGAAGACGAGGTGCGAAGAGTGTTTATCAACGAAATTTTTCCACAACAAGACTTGATACAAGGTCAAACTTCTGTTCAGTACACTATGGATCTTGCCTTTTATCCGAACGAAAAAGGACCCTACAATAACAATCAACTCACTTCTTTCTCAAATGATGTATCTGCCAATTGGGCGGGAATTACAAGAGCGTTGAGTAGTACCAATTTTGATCAATCTAATGTGGAGTATATTGAATTTTGGATGCTTGACACCTTTTCTGATAATCCAGAGTTAACAGAAGATAATTTGGGGGACTTGATTTTTAACCTTGGAAGTATTTCAGAAGATGTTTTGCGCGATGGACGAAAGCAATATGAAAACGGTTTGCCTGGCATAGACGGTCTTGCATTGACCTATGAAACGGGCTGGGGGCGAACACCAGCAACGCAGTCTTTGGTGTATGCATTTGACGCCAACGGCGACAATCGGGAACGACAAGATGTTGGTTTCGATGGACTTTCAGACAGCGAGGAGCGTCTCGTTTATTCCAGTCAGTTATCAGGTGAAAATGGAGATCCAGCCGGAGATAATTATCAGTATTTTTTACAAGCAAATGGCTCCATCCTAAATCGATATAAACGCTATAACGGAACAGACGGAAATTCCATTCTGCAGGTGTCTAATAATAATCGTGGATCCTATACCGTTCCTGACGCTGAGGATTTGAACAAGGATAACACAATGAATACCATTGACAGTTATTTTGAGTATCGCATTCCGATTCATAAAAAAATGGAAGCAGGTTCACATCCATTTATTGCTGATGTTCGGATCAATAATAATGTAGAACTAGCAAATGGAGAAAAAACGACTTCTCGTTGGTTGCAATTTAAAATTCCGGTCATTCCCGAATACTATGAAAACCCAGCTTTACGTCCTTATTTTGAAGCTGTAAATAACATGTCCGATTTACGCTCTGTCCGCTTTATGCGCATGTGGCTTAAGGGTTTTACCAAACCAGTTGTGCTTCGTTTTGGAACACTCGATCTGGTACGTGGTGATTGGAGTAGATTTAGCCAGCCACTCAACGCGGATAAAATTAATTATACCAACACATCGCTTGATGTGAGTACGGTTAACATTCTTGAAAATGAAAATCGTATTCCAATTAACTATAAGCTACCTACAGGAATAGAACGAGAAAAACTCAATAACTTCAATACACTAATTCGCCAAAACGAACAGTCTCTTTCGTTAACAGTACAGGATCTTGAGCCCAAAGACATGAAAGGGGTTTATAAAAACATTGACATCGATATGCGTCAATATAAACGCCTTAAAATGTTTGTTCATGCCGAGTCGATTACCAACAGAACCCCGCTCCCTGGCTCCGGAACGCAAGAAAATTATGACAAACGAATGGTCGCGTTTTTGCGAATTGGAACCGATCTTACCGAAAATTATTACCAAATTGAAGTCCCGCTCAAGCCAAGTTCTTATACAGAAGGAGTGTCCAACAACCTAAGTGCTGAGGAAGTCTGGCAACCTGACAGCAATTCGATTGATATCCCCTTAGATTTGCTTACCGCTGTCAAAGCCAAATCAATTCAACAACGCAGTCTGGTCGGAGCAACCTATTTTGATGAGGAGGTAAATCTTATCGACGAGTTTACGGCAATCAGCGATCTGCCAGGAGACAAAAAATACAAAATCGCAGTGCGTGGTAATCCAACGCTGGGACAGATACGAACCATAATGGTCGGAATTAAAAATCCATCCGAAACAGCAGGAGAGTTGTTGCATGGTGAGGTTTGGTTTAACGAACTTCGTTTAGCAGAAATCGATACACAAGGAGGTTGGGCAGCTGTCGCAGAAATGGACGTAAATATTGCGGATTTTGCCACGATCAACTTGAACGGAAATCTTTCCACGGTAGGCTTTGGCAATATTGATCAGATTCCAAATCAAAGAAGCCAAGAAGACATCCGTGGCTATGGAATCAATACCAACATCAACGTGGGACAACTCCTTCCTGAAAAATGGGGTGTCCAACTGCCTTTAAGTTATAGTTTTGCAGAGGAATTTATAACGCCCGAATACGATCCTTTTTATCAAGATCTTAAACTACAAGACCGCTTGGACGCTGTCGAAGACCAAGCAAATAAAGACGCTATTCGCAGTCAAGCGATGAGTCAATCTCAACGTAAAAGCATCAACCTCATTGGTGTGCGTAAGCAACGTGGACCCGAACAACGAAAAGACTTTTTTGACTTCGAAAATTTTGACGTTTCTTACTCTTACAATGAGGAAAGTAGAAGTGATTACGAAATGGAAGATTATAGCTTTAAAAATTTACGATTTAGTTTGGGATACCAATATGATTTTGAACCACTTTCGATTGAGCCCTTTTCAAACATTCCATTTATCAATACCAAGAAATATCTGCAGTGGTTAAGTGCCATCAACCTTAATCCGATTCCGAGTAATGTTTCCCTATCTGCCAACATCAATCGCACTTTTAATAGTCAACAATTTCGCGAAGTCTATCTTGAAGGTGTTGACGCAGGAAGCCAATTGGCGTTGCCTAAACTCCAACAACGTAAATACATGTTTGATTGGATTTTCACTCTTAATCACAATCTGACCAAATCGCTTCGTTTTGATTTTACAGCATCGAGCAACAACATCATTCGAAACTATAACACGGATAACACAAAAGCGAATCAAGAATTAGATATCTGGGATGGTTTTTGGGATGATGGCGACCCCAACCAGTTTAGTCAGCGTTTAGGAATGACATATAACTTGCCGTTTCGTCTTCTTCCGTTGCTGAATTTCATTGATGGTACATATAGCTATTCAGCCGATTTCAATTGGCAGCGCGGATCGGAAGCACTCAATGAGGTTGAAGATGAGTTTGGGAATGTGTTGGGTATGGTAAACACAATTCAAAATGCAAATACCCATAATGTAAATGCGTCGCTAAACTTCCAAAAGATTTATAAATCGTTTAAATTGAAAAAAAATAAGCGGTCTTCCGATCGAAAAAAAGTAAAGACACAGCTCACAAATTCCTTGATCGGCATCGCAACGGCACTCAAACGTTTTCAATTGACATACAGTGAAAACAATGGAACGGTCCTGCCAGGATACACCCAATTGGTTGGACTTTTGGGTACTTCAAACCCAGGATTACCGTTTGCGTTAGGAAGCCAAAGCGACATCCGGTATGAAGCCGCAAAGCGTGGGTGGCTCACTGAATTCCCAAGCTATAATGGTCAATTCACGCAGATAAAAAACACGCAACTTAGTTACTCTGCAGAAGTTGATCTGCTCGAAGGCTTACAATTGGACATTAATGGAAATCGAAATTTTTCGGAAAATAGTGCTGAAAATTTCGTGGTCTCCGGAACAAGTTACACCCCACTTAATCCAACATCATTTGGAAATTTTGAAATTTCAACCATCCTGCTTAAAACGGCCTTTTCGTCTGGAGACGTTGATAATAAAGCTTTTGAAAATCTTAAAACCAACCGTTTAATTATCGCACAGCGATTGGGGAATGATCGAGGAATAGATATTGGGAATATTGATGTTGACGGTTTTCCTATTGGCTATGGAAAAAACAATCAAGCGGTATTGATCCCTGCCTTTTTATCGGCCTATTCTGGAGCCAACCCTGAAAACGTTTCTTTTGATGCCACACGTGAGACCCCACTTCCCAATTGGTCGATGCAATACACTGGACTGATGAAAACAAAATTATTTAAAAAACACTTCCAACGTTTCTCTATTGCGCATGGTTATCGAGCTAGCCATACACTCAACAACTATTCGACCAATCTTTCATACGAATCATCTAATCCAAACGCCTTAGATCAGGGAGGGAACTACCTAAACGAAACCTTATACACCAACATTAATTTGGTGGAGCAATTCAACCCGCTTATTAAAGTTGATTTTGAATTGAAAAATAGCCTTCAGTTTAGTACCGAAATTAAAAAAGATCGTGCTTTGGCGCTGAGTTTAGACAATAATTTGCTAACTGAAACGAGTGGAGATGAGTTGACTATTGGAATGGGCTATCGTCTCAAATCAGTGCCTTTCCGCACAAATATCGGAGGAAAGAGAAAAACGTTAAAAGGCGACATAAACATTAAGGGAGATTTGTCCATTCGTGATAACATTACCATAGTGCGCAACCTCGATTTGCTGAACAACCAAGTGACGGCAGGGCAACGCTTATGGTCGTTCAAGATTTCGGCAGATTATGCACTTTCACGTAATTTGACAGCATTGTTCTTCTATGATCACACTTTTTCCAAGTTTGCCATTTCGACAGCTTTCCCGCAAACAAACGTACGTTCAGGAATTACATTGCGATATAGCTTTGGTAATTAATCACAAAATCCTTTCTTTTACAAAAGACTAAATATCAATTATGAATATTCCACAAAATCTCAAATACACAAAAGACCACGAATGGATTTCTATCGATGGAAATATTGCCACTGTTGGGATTACCGATTTTGCACAAGGTGAGCTTGGAGACATTGTCTATGTTGAAGTTGATACACTCGATGAAATGGTAGAACGTGAAGCTGTGTTCGGAACAGTTGAGGCAGTTAAAACCGTTTCTGATCTTTTTGCTCCCCTTTCCGGAAAAATTACTGCTTTTAACGACGAGCTCACATCAACCCCTGAAGTTGTCAATTCAGATCCATACGGCGCTGGTTGGATGGTGAAAATTGAGATGAACAATCCCGACGAAATCAACAATCTACTTAATGCAGAGGCCTATGCTGAGCTTATCAAAAGCTAATCGCTTTCAATTAATAACATATTGTCTTATCATATTGGCGATTGTGGGAAGCTTGTTGCCCCCACAACAACTTAAACATCTTACGTCTACTTTTTCTGATAAGCTCATTCACATCGTTTACTATGCAACATTGACCTTTTTCTGGTTAAATAGCACGAAAAATAAAACGAGACAACAAACATTAAAAGTCGTTTTGTCGGTCTTTTTGATGGGAGTTATCCTAGAATTTCTTCAAGACGCCCTTCCCATAAACCGAACTATGGATGTGTTAGACGTTGTTTGTAATAGTTTAGGAATTTCTATCGCACTCTTAATGGCACGTTTTTTGAAGTTGTTGGGATTAAATAGCATGTAATAACATAAAATTATTATTTTAGCTAACATCTTACATTATTGAACATGGAACCTAAGAAAAATCGTAAAGCAGATTTGAATAAAAATAGCAATCTCTATTTTGTGATAGGGCTATGTGCGATTTTATTTATTACGTGGCGCTCCATCGAATGGAAAACTTATGATCCGAGTGGTTTGGAATTGGGCATGCTCGTTGTTGACGATGACGATGACGAAGAAGTTCCACTCACTGAACAAATTAAAACACCACCACCACCACCACCACCACCAGCACCTGAAATTATTGAGGTTGTTGAAGACGAAGAGGAAGTAGAGGAAACCATAATTGAGTCAACCGAAACAACACAAGAAGAAATCATTGAAGAGGTTGAGGTTCTTGACGATGACCTCGACGTCGATGTGCCTTTTGCAATTATAGAAGATGTGCCAATTTTCCCGGGATGTGAAAGAGTTGCTAAAAACAAACGCCGTGAATGTTTTCAGGAAAAGATTCAAAGACACATCAGCAGAAACTTTCGTTACCCCGAAATTGCTCAGGAAATGGGAATTCAAGGGCGTGTTTATGTGCAATTCATGATTTCTAAAGACGGTACCATTTCGAGTATTCGCACACGTGGACCAGATAAGAACTTGGAAAAAGAAGCCCAACGTATTATCCGTAAGTTACCCAGAATGACACCCGGAAAGCAACGAGGTAGACCAGTACGTGTTCCATTTAGTATTCCGATTACCTTTAGACTTCAATAAAAAATTCGCCCAGCTTAGCGGGTTTTTTTTACATATAAACATTGCCTAAAGTACTAAGGTGCAGTATCTTTGCGGCGGAATTGCACAATGATAAAGACGACAACTTTTCGTTTTATATTTACGCCTATTGTTTTTCAGTTTGCACAAAATTTAGCACAGCTGACGAAAGCACGACTGAGCTTTAGCGTCGTTTTTTCAAGTGTTGCAGGTTATCTCCTTGGATGCGAGACAATCATGATCTCCGACCTGAGTCTATTGCTCTTTGGTGGCCTTGCCATTTCTGGCGCTTCTAATGCCTTTAATCAGATTATTGAACGTGATATAGATGCTATTATGCATCGCACCAAAAACAGACCATTGCCTTCAGGGAGGATGACCCATCCAACCGCTTTTTGGATTGCGGTATGCCTGTCTGTACTAGGTTTGGCTGCACTATACGCCATTAACCCCAAAACCTCGATGTTTGCTGCCATTTCCATGTTTTTATACACGAGCGTTTATACACCCTTGAAAACAAAAACTCCACTTGCTGTTTTTGTAGGTGCTTTTCCAGGTGCTATTCCTTTTATGTTAGGCTGGGTAGCTGCGACGGGTTCTTTTGGACTTGAGGCAGGAACACTTTTTATAATTCAATTTTTTTGGCAGTTTCCCCACTTTTGGGCTATCGGTTGGTTAATGTTTGACGACTACAATCGAGTAGGTATTAACATGCTTCCCAGCGGAAAAAAAGATCGAGGAACAGCCCTGCAGGCGGTTTTATATAGTATTTGGACATTGGTCGTTTCTGTGTTTCCTGTTTTAGGAATTACAGGAGATTTTCAAATATCAATTCCTGCCGCAATTCTTATTGGAATTTGTGGAGTGTGGCTCATTGTATCGGCCATGCGACTTTACCAAAGGCTTGACCAACAAGCTGCAAAAACTCTTATGCTCGTCAGCGTCATTTATATAACGCTGATTCAAATAATTTATGTGATTGACAAGTTGATATGATAGAACAAGCTAAAAATATACGTGCTAAAAAAATGATGCTGTGGTTTTCGATGATCAGCATCTCCATGACTTTTGCAGGGCTGACAAGTGCCTATGTCGTTAGTAAATCCCGCCCTGATTGGCTCGATGCCTTTCAACTCCCAGCCGAACTGTACTGGAGCACCGTCACGATTTTGCTCAGTAGTCTTACTTTTTGGTTTGCAAAGAAAAAATTGAATGTGAATTCCAAAACAACCCAAGGGCTTCTTTGGATGACACTCTTACTGGCTATCGTATTTGTATTTCTTCAGATTCAAGGGTTTTCAACACTTATTGATCAAGGCTATTATTTCACCGGAGCACAGAGCAATGTCACAACTTCCTTCCTATATGTTTTGGTGGTTGTTCACCTTGCGCATTTGATTTCCGGTCTGGTCGTTTTGTTGGTGGTAATTGTTAATCACAGTCGATTAAAATATGAAGCAAATGATCTTGGATTCTCTCTAGCACATACGTTCTGGCACTTTTTAGGATTTTTATGGATCTATTTATTTTTCTTTCTATATTTTTTACGATAAATCACGTATTTTTGTACAACCAAAATAGCAACGCATTCATATGGACGCAACTTTGACCAACCAATCAGAAAATGAAAAAATTTGGGGTGGAGGTAACAAACCACTGAATTCGAGCTACGGAAAGATGATGATGTGGTTTTTCATCGTTTCTGACGCTTTGACCTTTTCAGGATTTCTGGCTGCCTACGGCTTTTCTAGATTCAAGTTCATTGACTCTTGGCCAATTGCCGATGAGGTTTTTAATCACTTTCCTTTCTTGCACGGTGTTGATGCCCCTATGTATTATGTCGCACTGATGACCTTTATTTTAATTTTCTCATCTGTAACCATGGTGCTTGCTGTTGATGCGGGTCATCACATGAAGAAAAATAAAGTAGCGTTCTATATGCTTCTTACTATCGTTGGTGGCGCCATCTTTTTAGGCTCACAAGCATGGGAATGGAAAAATTTTATCAATGGTCAATACGGCGCAGTTGAAACACGGGGCGGACAAATTTTACAGTTTGTGAGTGCTGATACTGGTAAAAGAGTGAATATCACTTCTTTTGCCGCTTCGATTCCAACAGACCGAGAGCAGCATCAAGGTAGAAACGGAATTTGGTACGCAAGCGAGTCGACCCTACCAACCTATTCTGTTGAAGAAATCAAAAAAGGATTTATCAACAACAACGATCTCTTAGTTAAAACACAACAACTCGATGAAAATGGACACAAAATTGTCTTGAGTCGTGAGGAATCTATCTCAAAAATAGCTCAATCTGTTTATGTCGTTGAAGGAGCAAACCTGATTCGAAACGAGTATGGAAATCGTTTATTTGCGAACTTCTTTTTCTTTATCACAGGCTTTCACGGCTTTCACGTTTTATCTGGTGTGCTAATCAACCTCATTGTTTTCTTTAATGTTGTGATCGGAACCTATGAAAAAAGAGGTCATTATGAAATGGTTGAAAAAGTGGGATTGTATTGGCACTTTGTTGATCTTGTTTGGGTATTTGTATTCACATTCTTTTATTTGGTATAATCATGGCAGTAGAACATAAATTATCAATTTTTCGTGGACGTTTAACATTTGCATCCAATACGCAAAAAATTTGGGGTGTCCTTATTTTTTTGTCAATCGTAACGGTTGTTGAAGTTGCTTTGGGAATTTTTAAACCAACCATTCTAATGAGTTATTTCCTTGGAATGAAACTACTCAACTGGATTTTTATCATACTCACTATCGTCAAAGCGTACTATATCGCTTGGGACTTTATGCACCTACGTGACGAAACACGTAGCTTGACCAGTTCAATCGTTCTACCTTTGGTCATTCTGATTCCTTACCTTGTTTTTATTTTGTTGCTCGAAGCGGATTACATCTATAATGTGATGACAGACGGTTTTGTTTCTTGGAATTTTTAAAAATCCTTATCACTTGAAAAAGTACGTTGTACTTACCGTATTATTTGTTCTTCCACTAGTGGTTTACCTTTTTTTCGCTTCTGGCATTAACCACTTTGCAAAACTTCCTGTTGTAACCAATACCGTTTTGGATATTGCTGAATTTTCGGATGAACAGTTCGCAGATAATATCACGATCCTCGGCTTTTTAGGATCTGACGTTTTGCAGCATAAAGGGAATGCGCTGAATCTTAATCAAAAAATATACAAACGATTTCAAAAGTTTACCGACTTTCAATTTTTGATAGCACAACCTAAAGCAACGGAAGAAGATTGTATGCAGCTGGTTGCTGAACTTTCCCGAAGTACGCAGGTCGATACTTCTGGTTGGAAGTTTGTTTTTTTAGAACCAGTTCAGTTGCAACTTATTTTCAACCGACTCAACACACCACTTACTTTGGATCAAAACCTAGGATCACCTTATGTGTTTATTGTCGATAAAGATGGGGCATTACGCGGACGAGACGACAATGGCAATATCGGCTATGACGCACGTTCTGTCGCTGATATTCATAACAATATGGTCGATGATGTGAAAGTGATTTTGGCTGAGTATCGTCTAGCTCTCAAGAAGTACAAAGCCGATCGAAAAATCTAACACGTGAGAAAGAACGCATACATTGGCATATCATTTATGATATTGGTTTTTGGAATTATTTTTATTCCCAAGATTGTTAATCGTATCCAACAAAAAGACTGGGTTTCTGCTAGTCGACTTAGTGTGAGGGAGACAGACAACCCTAAAATGGCTTATATCAACCTCAATGGTGAGGACAAAAAAGTGCCAGATTTTATTTTGACAAACCAAGATAATTTACCCATTAGCAACGAAGACTTTGCAGGAAAAGTACACGTCATTGAGTTTTTCTTTACAAGTTGCCCTACTATATGTCCTCGTATGAATGTCAATATGAAAAAACTAGAAAAGGCCTTTGGTAATCGCGAAGATTTTGGCATTGCCTCTATCACTATTGATCCAGAGACAGATACTCCCACTCAACTCAAAACCTATGCAGAAAGTTATGAAGTTTTTAGCCCAAATTGGCATTTTCTAACAGGAGATCAAGATTACATATATGACCTCGCCAATCGAGGTTTTAACATCTTTGCAGGGATCAACCCCGAGGTGGCTGGAGGCTTTGAGCATCAAGGCTATTTTGCATTGGTGGATAAGCAAGGATTTATTCGTTCGAGAACCGATGCGGTAGGTAATCCAATTGTTTACTATCTTGGTATCGATGAAGAGGATGCTAAGCAGCAAGGCACAGAGATGCTGCTCGAAGACATTCCTAAATTGCTAGAAGATGAATAATAATAAACTTTACAACAGACTCATTTTGGTAACCTCCATTGTAATTCCTTTGGTTGTTGCTGTACTTTTTCGTGTTCGGATTCCCAATGTGGAGCCACTCGACCAATTGCCACCAATTTATGCGAGTATCAATGCTTTGACAGCACTTTTTCTTGTCATTGCCCTAATTGCTATCAAAAGAGGAAAACGAGAGCTACACGAATGGTTGATGAAAGTTAATATTATATTGTCACTTGCTTTTTTGGTGATGTATATCGCCTATCATATGACGTCTGATCCAACTCCTTTTGGAATTGTAGACGGCGTATTTGTAGCTGACCCTACCACTAAAACCGTGTACTTTATAATTTTGATTTCCCACATCATTTTGTCCATTGTACTCATTCCTTTGGTATTGTTGGCCTATTCAAAAACGGTCCTTATTGATTTTGTGGCACACAAAAAAATTGCACGCATTGCTTTTCCTATATGGCTGTATGTGACCATAACTGGTGTGATTGTGTACTTAATGATTTCACCATATTACACATGAAAGTTCTAAAGACTTTACTGTTGTTCAGTTTTTTATTCTCTGGTCAACTTCTTTCGGGTCAATGTTCGATGTGTAGAGCCGTGCTTGAATCAGGGGCGGACGCCAAAATGGCTGAACAACTCAATGACGGAATTGTTTATCTTATGCTAATGCCCTACATCTTAGTGGGGACAATTGGGTTTATTGTTTATCGAAAGTTTTCCAAAAAATAATACATTTTTTGTTGGACGGATTAAACCAACTACTACCTTTAAACAACTTTAAATCGTTGAATCAACGTTTGATTTTGGTCTTATGACATAAATATAATATTTTTTAGTACTTTGTTATACATATTACCTTTTAATGCATTACATTTGTTTTATCCAAGCTTCTTAAAGTTGAATAACCTATGATCCAACTGAACAACATTCACAAATCTTATAATCTTAAGACCAACCCTTTACACGTTTTAAAAGGAATTAATTTATCTATCGAAGAGGGTGAAATGGTAGCCATTATGGGTGCTTCTGGATCTGGGAAATCAACCCTGCTAAACATCTTAGGAATGTTGGATGAAGCTGATTCAGGAACCTACACTCTTGATGACACCCCCATAGTTCAATTGAGTGAAACCAAGGCGGCTCAGTATCGCAACAAGTTTTTGGGTTTTGTGTTTCAATCCTTCAATTTAATCTCCTACAAAACTGCATTAGAAAACGTTTCGCTTCCCTTGTATTATCAAAAAATTCCACGAAAAGAACGTTTGATAAAAGCAAAAGAAAACCTAGACAAAGTGGGTCTTGGCGAGCGAATAGATCATGTTCCCAGTGAGCTTTCGGGTGGTGAAAAGCAAAGAGTGGCAATTGCGCGTGCGCTTGCTTCTGAGCCAAAGGTTTTACTCGCCGATGAGCCAACGGGAGCCCTTGATACCAAGACATCCTATGATTTGATGGCATTGATTCAAGAAATCAATGAACAGGGGAAAACAATGGTGGTCATTACACACGAACACGATATTGCAAATATGTGCAAACGGATTGTTCATTTACGTGATGGCGTCATCGTTGAAGATAAAAAAATCAAACAGGTAAAGGCCAAGGATCATGTGGAATAGAGATCGCTGGGTTGAAATTTTTGAAACCCTCAGTAAAAATAAATTAAGAGCGTCACTTTCTGGGTTCACGATAGCCATGGGTATTTTCATTTTTGTGACATTATACGGATTTGGAAATGGACTCAAAAATGCTTTTAATCAATTTTTCCTCGATGACGCTACCAATACGCTGTGGGTTTACGGTGGTCAAACATCAAAGCCGTATAAAGGATTTAAATCGAGACGAAATATCGAATTCGATAACGAAGACCTCGATCAGTTGGCAACTGATTTTGCCTATTTTATTGAAGGCGTAACTCCTCGAATTACAAGAGCAGGCGAGGTTAGTTATAAGACAGAGAGTAATTCTTATTCGGTACGTGCTGTTGGGCCTGTTCACCAAGACATCGAAAAATCGTTGGTTTACTCAGGGAGGTACATTAATCAATCTGACGTAAAAGACTACACTAAAAATGCAGTGATTGGTCGTCTTGTGGCTAAAGACCTTTTTAAATATGAGGATCCTCTGGGTAAGCACGTGATTATAAATGATGTCGCATTTAAAGTAGTCGGTGTTTTTTCTGACGAAGGGGGAGATAACGAAGAACGAATGGTTTACATTCCCTATACCACACAGCAAAGACTACTCGGCGGATCAGAAGAAATTGATCAAATTATTTTGACCTTTCGTCCTGAAATAGGCTATGCAGGTGCCCTTCAACTCGAGTCAAATATTATGAAGTTCTTAAAGCGAAAACACAGTATTGACCCTGAAGATCCCGCAGGAATTTTTATTCGAAATGTAGCAAGTGACCTCAAGCAGAATCAAGATTTTGCTTCAATACTTCAATATATTGTCACTTTTGTTGGTCTTGGTACGCTGATTGCAGGGGTTATTGGTATTAGCAATATCATGGTGTATGTTGTGCGAGAACGAACAAAAGAATTAGGAATTCGAAAAGCGATTGGAGCAACACCGAAATCGATTATTGGGATGATTCTACACGAATCGATTTTCATTACAACAATAGCTGGATATACAGGTCTTTTTGTTGGCGTTGGCACCCTCGTCCTGATTGGTGACAACTTGGAAGACTTTTTTATTGTTGATCCACAAATCCATATTGGAACAGCCATTTTTGCCACCATTTTATTGATTGTATTTGGCGCTGTGGCTGGCTATGTGCCTGCTAAACGGGCAGCAAGAATTAAACCGATTATTGCCTTAAGAGATGAGTAATGTTTAAAATTTTATTTGATAGAGACACCTGGCAAGAAATTTTTGGATCGATCCAAAAAAATCGCTTGCGTACTATCGTTACTGTTGTTGGAGTTTTGTGGGGGATTTTTATTTTCATTACTCTTTCTGGCGCAGCAAAAGGTCTCGACAATGGTTTTGATCGCCAATTTCAGAATGTGGCCATCAACAGTATGTTTCTGTGGGCACAGACAACCAGTATCCCATACAATGGTTTTAAAACAGGACGAAGCCTACAACTTAAATTAGAAGATGCTCAATTTCTAAACAATCGCATTGCGGAACTTCAATACATTGCTCCCAGAAATGCAATTGGTGTATTTGGAAGTAGCGCACCTAGTGTAGTGAGAAACAATAAAGGCGGAAATTATTCCATCTACGGAGACTATCCGATTTTCACCAAAATCGCAACAAAGTATATTTATGATGGAGGACGGTTTATAAACCAAGCCGATATTGATCAAGTTCGAAAAGTATGTGTGATTGGAGAACGAACTCAGTCCGAACTCTTTGAAGAAGACGAGAATCCCATCGGAGATTATATCCGTATTAGTGGTGTTTATTTTCAGGTCATAGGAGTTCATAAATTTGTGCCTGGCGGAGGGTTTGAGAGTGATTCGGATATTTTTATCCCCTTTACGACGTTTAGAAACCTATACAACACAGGGGACAATGTGAGCTGGTTTGCGCTGGCTGCTTATGACGATGCGGACATTCTTTCTGTTGAGGAAGATGTTAAGAATGCAATGCGTGTAAAATATAATGTTCATCCTAAGGATGAACGTGCCTTTGGATCATTTAATTTGGGAGAAATATTTAATCGGGTCATTGGGTTTTCCAAAGGAATGAATCTCCTTTCACTTGTCGTTGGTATTGCTACCATTTTGGCCGGTATTATCGGGATCGGAAACATCCTCCTGATTTCTGTAAGAGAGCGAACAAAAGAATTGGGAATCCGTCGTGCCTTAGGCGCAACACCCAATGAGGTGCGCAGTCAAATCATATTAGAGTCTATTTTTTTAAGTGTAAGCTCTGGAATTATGGGAATTGTTTTGGGCTCATTTGTCCTCGCGATTATCAATGCCTTAACGGCAAACAACAGCACTTTCCCATACACAAACCCAACAGTGCCCCTGACATATGTAGCTGGCGCACTACTGTTAATGGTAACTCTGGGCACGCTCATCGGATTGATTCCTGCCCAACGAGCGGTTAGCGTTAAACCTATAGACGCATTAAGAGAAGAATAACAACAAACAATACAATGAAAAAAATCCTTAAATATTTAATCATCACATTTGGCATAGGGGGAATCCTTTTTGCCACGGCCTACTTTATAAAAACAAACGCTACATCATCGACGGTTTATGAAACAGAAACCATGTTTGTGACGAATATTAGTCAAACAACGCTGGTTACGGGAAAGATTATTCCGCAAGATGAGGTGGAAATTAAGCCTCAAATTTCTGGAATCATTCAAATGATTGCAGTAGAAGAAGGCGACAAAGTAAACACTGGAGACCTACTAGCACGCATTAAAGTTGTCCCTGACGAGCAAACACTCAATAGCGCCAAAGGCCGTGTGGAGAATGCAAAACTTGTTGCTTTCAATGCCGAAAAAGACTTTACTCGAGACAAGAAACTCTACGAAAAAGGGATACTTTCTGAGCGTAATTTTAACGCAGCTGAACTCCGTTATCAGCAAGCAAAACAAGAGCTTATCAACGTAGAAAATGACTTGAAAATCATCAAAGAGGGTTCTGCAGGTGGAGCGACCTCTGCCAACACGAATATCAGGGCTACCGTTTCTGGAACCATACTCGAAATACCTGTAAAAGAGGGAGATCAAGTCATAGAGTCTAACAACTTTAACGCAGGCACGACGATTGCGTCTGTTGCGGATCTTGGGAAAATGATTTTTGAAGGGAAAGTTGACGAGTCTGAGGTTGCAAAAATTGAGGTGGGCTCAAGCCTTGAAGTGAGCCTTGGCGCATTTCCTGAAAATAAATTTGATGCTAGCTTACAATTCATTGCTCCAAAAGGAAGCGAGGAGCAAGGGACAGTCCAATTTAAAATCGAAGCGGATGTCTTTTTGCCTGAAGATTTTACAGTTCGAGCAGGCTATAGCGCAAATGCATCTTTGGTATTGCAGAAAAAAGATAGTGTGCAAGCCATTCGCGAAGCACTACTCCAATTTGACAGCAAGACACAAGAACCTTATGTGGAAATTGAAACGACCGAGCAACAATTTGAACGTCGTGAGCTTACGCTTGGGATTTCTGACGGAATCAATGTGGAGATTGTGAGCGGAATTGAAAAAGAAGACATCATAAAGGTGTGGAACAATACAGAAGAACCCGACAAATTGGATAACGATGAAAATGAGAAATAAGCCCTACTTGATTGCTTTATCCTTTATTTTTTTATGTGCAGGATTTAGCCATGGGCAGAAAAAAACGTGGACGTTACAAGAAGCAATTGAACATGCCGTGGAAAACAACGTGCAAATTAGACAAGCATATTTAAATGTTCTTGATGCACAAACAGCAAAACGCGATGCAATTGGCGGATTTCTTCCATCAATAAACATGTCTGCAAATCACTCTTGGAATATTGGTTTAAACCAAAACATTACTACTGGTCTTTTTGAAGATGTGACCACCCAATTTACAAATGCCTCTGTGAACGTTGGCATTGATATCTATCGCGGACGTCAAAATGTCCTTCAGCTGCTTCGGTCAAATTTAGCCATTCTAGCGAGTCAGTACCAGATTGAGGACATGAAAGAAGATGTTGTTCTCTATGTGGCAAACGGATACCTACAAGCAGTTTTTAATCGTGAGGCGTTACACACCGAACAGGCACAATTGAAGCTTACCGAAGTCGAATTTAAGAGAACACAAGAGCAAGTAAATGCTGGTGTCCTCCCCGAAGGTGACCTTTATGAAATGGAAGCCGTGCTCGCTACACAACGTCAGGAAGTCGTTGTTGCAGAAAATCAATATATGATGGCCAAAATTTCTTTGGCCCAACTGCTACTCGTTGAGGATTACAATCAGTTTGAGATAGCAGAGGAAGACTTCTCAGTCTCAGGAGAGGAAATTCTTGTCCAAACGCCAAGCGAGCTAGTAGATAAAGCACTCAATCACCGTAGTGACATCAAATTGGCGCAAACCAACATCGAAATTGCACAGACCGACTTGAGTTTAGCAAAGTCTGTTACGCAACCAAATCTTACGGGATTCTATTCTTATAGCTCAAGAATTTCTTACGCAGATCGTTTGGTTCAGACAGACGATTTTCAATTGGTGCCGTTAGGGTTTGTGGAGTCTACAAATGATTTGGTGCTTTCGCCAGTATATGATAAAGAGATTGCCAGTGCGCTTCCTATAGGAGAGCAGTTTAAAATGAATGATGGTCATAATTTTGGATTGAGTTTGAATATTCCAATCCTTAATGGATTTTTATCAAAAAATAACATTGCACGAAATAAAATCAATGTCGAGCGCACAAAATTTCAGTACAAACAACAGGTTCTTGATCTTGAAAACAGCATCAATCAAGCGTACAACGACACCAAAGGGGCTAGACAAGCATTTAAGGCAGCACAAAAAACACTAGAAGCACGCAACAAAGCCTACACCTATGCACAAAACAGTTTCGAGGTTGGCGCAGCAAATGCTTTTGAGTTTAGTCAGGCAAAATTGCAATTTGAATCAGCCCAATCAGCATGGCTTCGTGCTAAATATGATTACATATTCAAAATCAAGATTTTAGAGCTTTATTTTGGAATTCCGATGAACGAATTATAATCCGTAACGCTTTGTTCCCTATTTTTGAGCATGCCAAGTTTTGTGCTCAATATCGAAACCACAACGACCCAATGTTCTGTAGCCCTTAGCGCAGACGGTAAGGTCTTGGCCTTGGCTAAGTCCAATCCATCGAACTACCAGCACGCACATTTGTTACACACTTATATCGATCAAGTGCTTTCAGACCATGACCTTTCTCTTTCGGCCCTTTCGGCAGTTGCCTTGAGTTCTGGACCAGGTTCTTACACAGGTTTGCGCATCGGAGCAGCAGCAGCCAAAGGACTTTGCTTTGGCAATGACATTCCTTTACTTTCGATACCAACGCTTGATATTCTTGCTCGAGAAATTTCACCATCTGAAGGATATATTATTGCCACACTAGACGCCAGAAGAGATGAAGTTTATTATGCAGTGTACAAGCATGATTATAAGGTAATTCAAAAGGCGACACCACATGTGCTTACTGGAAATAGTTTTAGCGAGTGGACAGAAAAAGGACCCGTTTATTTTGTAGGAACAGGGCTAGAAAAATGCGAAGAAATAATGAATGATATTACACAATGTATATTCCCCCCAGCCTCATCATACCCGAGTGCTGAACATATGGTTGTGCAGTCCCAGAAAAGGTTCGAAAATGAGCTATTTGAAGATCTGGCTTACTTTGATGTAGACTACCTAAAGGCCTTTCAGGTGACACCGCCAAAAAAGAACGCCCTAGGCCAATAGCTTATCCGTTGATTGCCGAGACTTCTTCTACTTTGCCAGGAAGCATCTCACGTAACATTTGCTCAATTCCATTTTTTAAGGTAAAGGTAGAAGAAGGACATCCGCTGCATGCACCTTGTAAGATCACTTTCACAGATTTAGATTGTTCATCATAGGAATCAAAAACAATATTTCCACCGTCAGAAGCAACGGCTGGTTTGATATGTTGATCGATAATATTCACAATCTCAAGCGCGGTTCCTTCGTGAGCCTTATTTTCTAACTCCTCTTTTGCAGTCGCTTCACCAGTCACAACAGGCTTGTTATCTGCCACATAGTCACGAAGAAATTGACGTAAGTCCTGTACGATTTCTTCCCATTCTGCAACGTCATATTTGGTGATAGAAATAAAATTTTCGTCGATAAAAACCTCTTTCACATATGGCATGTGAAACAACTCGACAGCTAGAGGAGAGTTTTTTGCATCATCGATATTTTTTGCTTCATAAATTTCTCCAACGATTCGTTTGCTAAACACAAACTTCATTACGCCAGGATTTGGTGTGCTTTCCGCATAGACAGTGATAGCTTCCTTTTTTTGTGCTTGTTTTTGTACCTGCCCACCTTGATTGAGATAATTGGCGAGTTGAGCAGCAACTTCATCTTGTACGTCAGCCCACTCGAGGATGTCAAACCGCTCAACTTCAATAAAGTCAGCGTCAAGTAGTACACTTTTGACAAATGGTAAATAAAAGAGTTGCTGAATCAATGGATACGATCCCGCATCATCAATATTTTTAAAATCTTTTGCTTCATTTGTCAGATTTTGGTCACTGACAAAACGAACTCGCTTTGAGACAGTTGTTGGTTCAATTGTAAATTGATACATCTTGCAATTTTTCACAAAAATACACAATCCAACTTTTCAAACACCTTGATTTTGTACATTTAAACATGATTTTAAAAACAGTACGGGGGAAGACCCCGACATATGGTAATGCTTGCTTTTTCGCAGAAACGGCCGTTATCATTGGAGACGTTATGCTAGGTGATGAATGCTCTGTTTGGTATCACGCAGTCATCCGTGGAGATGTACATCACATTCGCATCGGAAACCGTGTGAATATACAAGACGGCGCAGTGATCCACGCTACTTTTGAACGCTCACCGACAACGATAGGCAATCGAGTTTCCATTGGTCATAACGCACTTGTTCATGGTTGTACAATCCATGACAATGTTTTGATTGGTATGGGAGCCATTGTGATGGATGACTGTATAATTGAATCGAACAGCATCATCGCTGCGGGAGCGGTTGTTACTCAAGGCACACATGTTCCATCTGGAACAATTTATGGAGGAGTTCCAGCCAAAAAATTAAAGGACACTCCTTCAGCATTGATCGAAGGCGAAATTGAAAGAATTGCGGATAATTATGTAAAATACGCCGATTGGTTTACCCCAAAATAGACACCTTTTTAATAGCATTGCCATGACCAACAAACGATTGCATTGTATTGGATTCTCCAGTACAATAATAGGTGGTTTCCCCATCAAAGCCTTTAGGACGTAAAAGGGCTTTCTTTTTTAATATACGTTCCACTTGCTGAGCTACTGCTTTACTACAGTCTACAATTTTGACATGATCGGGTAAAATTTCTTTTAACACAGGGGTTAAGAAGGGGTAGTGCGTGCACCCCAAGACCAAATGATCTGCTCCTTGGTCAATCATTGGTTTTGTATAGCTATGAAGCAGCAGCCTTAGTTCACGATCATTAATCTTTCCCTGTTCGATCATCTGCACCAGATGTTTCCCTTCCTTTTCAACAATGGTAATTCCTTGTCCGTAGGCATTTGAAGTTTCATGAAAGAGACTGCTACTTAGTGTCCCTTTTGTTGCCAACACACCCACAACACTTGTTTTTGTTTGTAAGGCAGCAGGTTTAATGGCGGGTTCTATTCCGACAAAAGAAAGATTGTTTTCTTCACGCAAAATGCTGATGGCATTTGTGGTGGCGGTGTTGCAAGCGACCACAATGATTTTACAGGATTGAGCAATCAACCACTTTGTGAGAAGTTTACTTCGATCAAGGATTTGACTAGAGGTCATTGCACCATAGGGAGAATAGGCATTGTCTGCAATATACACGAAGTCCTCATTTGGAAGTAATGCTTTGATTTCCTGCAGAAGCGATAATCCGCCTACTCCTGAATCAAAGACACCTATTGGGCTGTTATCCATTGTGTAAAAATAAAAAACTGCCCTTAAAGGGGCAGTTTTTTGTATCAAAGTTTATGTGGGTTTTTGATTAGAAGCCCAATTCTGTTTTCACTTCTGCCATAAGATCTTTGCCCTTGGCCATCAAAATAGACGAACCCTGACTCGAATCTACAACATAGTCAAAGCCTTGCGCGGTTGCCACTTTTTCTACTGTAGCACGTGCTTTTTCGATAAGTGGACGTAAGAGATCAGCTTGTTTTTGCTGAACATCTTGCAATGCTGTTTGACGAAATTGCTGAATGTTTTGTTCCATTCCTTGCAATTCTTGTTGACGCTTTTGGTTTGTCAAATCGGTTTGATTTTCAGCATCAGCGGAATAATTTTGCATTTTTGTTTGCAATTCTTTCAAGGAAGACTCGATTTCGTTTGTGTAATCCTTTTCAAGTTTTTGAATTTCTTCTTGCGCAGCGATAACATCAGGCATTTCACTGACCAACTTTTGAAAGTCGATATGCGTTATCTTTGATTGTGCTTGAGAAGTAAAACTGAGCAATACAATACAAATTGTGGATATATAATGTGTGAATTTCATTTTCATTCTGTTGAGGTTTAGTTTTTCTGTTGCTGTTCGGTTTTAGCTTGTCTTATTGAATCCATTTTTTGTTTACGCTGATCTAAAACCTTTTGACGTGCTGCATTTTGTTCTTGTTTTCGAGATTCAACAAGTTCCTCTCGTGCTTTTTTCTTGTCTTTTTGATTCATGTACTTTACAACAAGGTTGCTAATATCGTATTTTTTTTCCGAATGGAAAACCAAAATTTCAGCACTTCGGTCAAACACATAATCTAATCTTCGATTTTCGGCAACTTCTTGCACAGCTTCCAAAATTTTATCTTGAATAGGCTGCATAAAGATCACCTTTTGCGTGAGCCAGTCACCTTGAGGTCCAAATCGTTTTTGCTGATAGGTATTGAGTTCGTCTTGTTCAAAAGCAATGTCGTCCTCTCTCTCTTCAATCAGTTCGTCTGTTAGCAATGGACGTTCGATGTTAAGCTTTTGTTGAAGCTCATCGATTTTCTGTTGTTTTTTACTGATCTCTTCCTTCCAAAATGTGATTTTATCGTTTAAAGCCGCATCTGATTCTTTATAGTCATTGACATTTTCAAGAATACGTTCCATATCCAGAAACCCAATACGAACTCTGCTCTGTGCGAGTGAGATAGTCGTGATCCCAACACAAATTCCAATAAGAAGTGCTTTTTTCACTTTACTCTAAAACTGTTGACCAATAATAAAATGTGTTTTCCACCCAACAGGTGAAAGATCTCCTTCAAGCGGATTGTCAAATCCATAACCAAAATCGATACCCAGAAGACCAAAGGCAGGCATAAAAATACGAACACCAAAACCAGCAGATCTCTTCATATTAAACGGATTATAATCTTGAAAATTGTCATAGGAGTTTCCGGCCTCTAAAAAACTGAGCGCAAAAATAGATGCCGATGGTTTTAAGGTGATTGGATATCTCAACTCGAGTGAAAACTTGTTGTATATCGTTGCGCCATCGTCGCTGGAAAGGGATCGATTTTCATACCCTCGCATGGCAATTGATTCACGACCATCCAAGGCGTATTGAGAAAGCCCATCGCCACCCAAATAGAATCTTTCAAAAGGAATAACCCCTCGATCAGTGTTGAATGAACCCAGGTACCCAAACTCTGTATGTGTTTTGAGCACAATCTTATCGATGATGGTCGTATACCAAGAGCCAGAAAATTTTAACTTATAATATTCTAGCCATTTGTATTTTTCTTGATCAATTTTTGCTTGATTTGGCGTGCCGTCATCAGCTTGATATTTTTCTAAGTTCTCAAGGTTTCCATAATCAATATCGTTAACAAGAGAATATGGGAATGAGAACTTTGCACTCACCGAAAACTGTGATCCGCCAAGTGGGAATATAGGGTTCGTGTAGGTGTTGTTTCTAGAAAGCGCAATGGTGTAATAAAGGTTATTAGAAACCCCATCACCAAATGTAAACAGTCCCGTGTAATAGTTGTTTAGATCGTAATATTGATATCCTATAGCTTGCGATAATGTAAAATAATCATCAGGAACTTGCAATCGTTTTGCTAGACCGATATTGACACCTCGGATATTAAAATATTGGTCTTTGTTCGCTCTCCCTGTAAAATAATCGTAACGATATTGAGTTGTTTGCGAAATGGAGGTTGAAAACTGAACCGGTTGCTGACCACCTAGCCAAGGCTCTGCAAATGAGAAGCTATAGGTTTCATAGAAGCGACTTTTTTGCAAACGCAGGGCCAGTTGTTGACCATCACCCATAGGCACAGGTTTATACGCCGACTTGTTCCAAATATTACGCATGGAGAAGTTGCTAAAGCTCAATCCTAGGGTTCCAATAAAACCACCACCGCCATATCCACCTTGCAACTCAATTTGACTTGCTCCCTTTTCGACCAATCCATACTCAATATCAACCGTGCCAGCATTGGGGTCTACGTTTTTGAAGTCAGGAGAAATTTGTTCAGGGTCAAAAAAACCGAGCTGTCCTAGTTCACGAACAGAGCGGACAACAAGATCTTTACTGTATAAAGCGCCGGGCTTTGTGCGAAGTTCACGATAGATAACATGGTCATTAGTTCGATCATTACCGACCACTGTAATTCGATTAAAGTAGGCAGGTTTGCCTTCAATGATTCGAACTTCAAAGTTGATGGTGTCTTTTTCAGCGCTGATCTCTACAGAGTTGACAGAGGAGAAGAGATACCCATTGTTTTGGTAGAGATTTGTCAGGTCTTCACCATCTGGTTTTGTAGGATCTGCTATTCGTTTACGCAACAAAATCCCATTGTAAGTGTCTCCTTTTTCAATCCCCAGTATTCGTGCAAGTTGTTGATCTGTGTAAACACTATTCCCTAAGAAGTTAATGTCACCAAAATAATATTTGTTCCCTTCTATGACATCGATTTCGATATCAATTTCTCGACCTTTCACCAAAACGGTGTCTGCAACAATGCGGGCATCACGATGCCCCTTTTCTTTGTAATAGTCTACAATTGACGTTAAATCTTCATTGTATTCATCTTCAATATATTTTGATTTTTTCCAGAAACGACCAAAGAATTTGGATTTAGTGTTTTTCAACTTCTTGCGAAGTTTTGAATCCCCAAAAGTATCATTGCCTTTAAAGGTTATAGAATTGATTTTAACACGGTTCCCTCGGTCGATGAAGATGAGCATCTTTTGGCTATTGGAGCTCACCGTGTCGGATTTGGTTTCTATAGTGACTTTGGTGTTTAAAAAACCTTCTTTTTTGTATTTATTTGTGATGTAGTTTTTGGTTGTCGCCAAAAAGTTTTCACTGATTTTGAGTCCTTTTTTAAGACCGGTATCTTCGATAAGCGTTTCAAGTTTACCCTTTTTTACTCCAGTGATTTTGAAATCGGATAGGGTAGGAAGCTCTTGAATATAGATTTCAATATCTGCGGTGTCTCCTTCTACTCGCGTGAGATAGAAGTTAATGTCGCTAAAGAGTTCGAGTTTCCAAAGTTTGTTAATAACAGCACTGATGTCCTCTCCTGGAATCCGGATTTCTTGCCCCGTACGAAGTCCTGTATATGCAATTACAGTCTGGGGGCTGAAGCTTTTGATTCCTGTAACTTCAATTTTTCCAAGCGTATAAAGTTTTTCTTGGTCATAGGTTGTTTCCTGAGCTTGGGCATAACCAAATATGGCCAACATTATATAAATCCTGAAAAAGGGTAGAAGTCTATTTAGCAATTTGCTCACTCGTTTTTCCAAATCGTCGCTCTCTTTGTTGAAAATCTGCGATTGCTTTATGCAATGAAGTTTCTGTGAAATCAGGCCAAAGCTCATCCGTGAAATATAATTCAGCGTAAGCTATTTGCCACAGCAAGAAATTGCTGATACGAACTTCACCACTTGTGCGAATCAACAGATCGACATCGGGTAAATTTTGGGTGTAAAGATGCTTATTTATTATGTCTTCATCAACATTTTCGACTGAAATTATGTTATTTTTAACTTTATGACTTATTTCTCTAATCGCATGCTGAATTTCTTGGCGCGCCCCATAGCTTAAAGCCAGGGTTAAAATGAGCCCTGTGTTGTCTGAAGTTGCAGCAATAACTTCTTTCAATTCGTTTTGCACATTTCCTGGCATTGCGTGAGTATGCCCAATGGAATTGAGACGAATATTATTTTTTCTCATTAAAGGGAGCTCATTTTTGAGCGCACTAACAAGAAGCTTCATCAAGGTCTTGACTTCTTGTTTTGGTCGGTTCCAGTTTTCCATTGAGAAGGCATAAAGGGTGAGGTTTTTGACTCCCAACCGTGCCGCTGCTTCAACGACTTTACGAACAGATTTCGCTCCTTCTCGATGACCAAAAACGCGTGGTCGGCTGCGTTGCTTTGCCCAACGCCCATTGCCGTCCATAATGATGGCGATGTGCTCAGGTAGCATTTCCTTGTCAATCTTGATTTCCCCTTGGTTCATAAAAGCCCCCTTATAAACCAGCCGCGCCCAAAAGAATATGTCATTGATAGTCCACTGTAGATTACCCAATCATTACTGAGCCGATTTCCAAAAGCAGGCCGCTGATCGATTTCGTTTACAAATGTAGGGAAACTTCCATCTAAGTTATCACTAAATGTGTAGAGCGCTTTAACCTCAACCCCTATCAGGAAATTTGTTCCCAATCGTGTTTTTAAACCAACACCAACAGGGATGGCAAACGCAAAATCACGAGTTTGATTATAAGCTATCGTGGTGTTTGTCGGATAGTAAAGGTCTTGATATCCCAAAAAGCTGAGTCCAACAAACATATAGGGCGCCCAAGAAAAGTCAAAGCCCGACTGATCGATATTGAAATAATTGACTTCAAGAATTGTTGAGGCATGTAAAAGCGAATTGGTAAAAGAGTTGGCTCTTTCTTGGCGTAAAGGTTCTGACGATAAGGTGTCAACACCACGAATTCTGCTCACTCCCAATTCGGTGCGTAGGGCAAAGCGGGGTGAGAAATTACTTCTATACAATAAGGTAGCACTCGGTGCTTTAAAGGAGGGGTTTATAAAAGTGGTTTCGCCCACTTCCCCGATGTAGTTCGTGCTTCCGAGTAAGAGTCCAACCTCATGCCTTTGACCGTGACTATGCTGGAAAAAAACAACAACAATAACAAACACTATAAATTTTGAGAATCCCATCCTTAGACTTAGATATATATAACTATTCTATTACAATTTTATTGCTCAATTCCGACCATCTTTACCCCAATGTAGTTTGTTACGCAAGGTCATAAAGTAACTGTCAGTATTCAACCGAGCGAGTTTGAGTGGAAAGGCTGCTTTTTGAATTTGAATGGTATTTCCTGTTGGAATGGTGTAAATGCGTGAATCAAGAGATAGTAAATGAGCATCTTCTCGACTACTAACGGATAGCTCCACGACATCATCATCCGAGATGACCAAAGGTCGTGCGTTGAGATTATGCGGAGCAATCGGCGTAAGCACCAATGACTTGCTATTTGGATCGATTATCGGACCGCCATTACTCAATGAATAACCCGTTGATCCTGTTGGCGTTGAAACGATAAACCCATCGGCCCAATAAGAATTGAGTGCCTCCCCATTGATTTTAGTGTGAATGGTAATCATCGAAGTGGTGTTTTTTCGGCTCACAGCCACTTCGTTTAGCGCAAAAGGAAATTCGTCTAAGTGACTTGAATGTCCGTTGACTTTTACTTGTAGCACGCTGCGATTTTCCACGCAATACTCCTTATTGGCGAGAGCTTGAAGGGCAACTTGAATATCATCGGCTTGGAGCGTGGCCAAAAATCCCAACCGACCTGTGTTTACCCCAATGACTGGAATGCCAGAGTCCTGCACATATTGAAGGGAGCGAAGTAACGTACCATCGCCACCAATTGAAAAAAATAAATCGGTGTTTTTATCAAGGTCACTGTTGTCGCTAAAGCAAGAGAGTTTGTCGTCTTGCAACCAAGTATGAATTTGTTTTTCACAAGTCACAGAGATACCCATTGAATGTGCGGCCTCCAATAACAGGCGAACAGTTTGTTGGCAAGCTTCAGCACTGAGTGAGCTATACACAGCAATTTTCATGGGATGCTAGATCGAGAGGTATTTGTCTAAATAAGAGGAATTCACCTGCAACTTTTCTTCTAAATCATCTTCGGGGTGCTTACTGAGTACTTCATAACCAAATCGACGAAGAGTGGGGAGAAGGTGTTTGAGTTCTTGCGCATCCAAAGAGATTTGAACATCAATGTAAGCAGGGTTTTGGTGTTCCAAGTGAAGGCTCGTAATATTGACATTACTCATTTCAAGGATTTGCGTGAGTTCCGTCAACAAAAAATCGACCCGATTCTTACGAATAAGGAGTTGCGTAATGTTTTGATAAACGGGTACTTCATGCATAACTAT
>JABHGH010000113.1 GCA_018672145.1 Flavobacteriaceae bacterium | reverse complement strand
TTCATCTGAAAACTCTGCAAGCTTGCCCAATACTCTGACAAAACCCTTTGGTACAACTGTTTTGTATTCAAACCAAACGTCAAACAAATCTCCGAGAATAAAAAGCGCCTTCGCTTTTGGTTTAATCTCACCGAGCCACTTAAGAAAAAGGCGTTCTCGCACGAGACTCGATGCATTGTCTGGGGCACCAAGATGGTTGTCTGCAGCAAAATAGATATTTTTTTTCACACAACAAAGTTAGTAATTATTGATCGCTTGCAAACCATTCTGCATAAGCAGTGGCCGTTTCATGTAGGCGAAGACTGTGAAGCGTAATATGCTCGGGCAGTCGATTTTTGATTCGATGAGCAAAGTCGATAACCATTTTTTCGCTTGTTGGTTGGTAGTCCACCAACAGTACCTTGTGTCCATTTTCAGACAGGGTGTTAGCTAGATCCACGTGTGGTGTATTTTGATTAAAAACTGTGGCATGATCAAAGACCTCGACAATTTCAGATTTGACAATTTTTTTTAGGTCTTTAAAATCAATGACCATCCCATTTTTAACATGGTTTGCGTCGTCGATCGGAGTTCCGACTACGGTGACAAAGAGTTTATAGCTATGACCATGCACGTTTTTGCATAATCCGTCATAGCCATAAAGGGCATGTCCAGTTTCAAAACCAAAGCTTTTGGTGACGCGAATTCGACTCATTTCTTATTCTTTAATTGTATTAGGGTTTGTTGGGTGCGTTTGGAGAGAACCAATCGTCCAGAGACAGCTGCATTGTGTGCGAGTTTATCGTCCCAGTCCTCTGTTCCTTCCCAAAGTGCTTTTTTGAGTTCGGCAACCGCTTCAGGAGCATAGCTCGCAAGACGTGTTGCGTGTCGATTGACAGCCTCTTCAAGCGCATCGAAAGAAGTGTGAACTTCAGCAAATAAACCGTTTGCTTTTGCCCAATCTGCGGGCTTCCAAACGTTTGCAGTAAGGGAAAGTTCAGACACGGCGGCCGTTCCCATTTTTCGAAGCAAAGCAGGTGCGATCACAAAAGGTCCAATACCAATGGCAATTTCGGAGAGCTTGACTTGCGCATCTGTCAAAGCGATGGCATAATCGCAAGCAGCAACAAGCCCTACACCCCCTCCAACGGCCTTACCATGAATGCGTCCAATAATTGGTTGTGGACAACGTCGCATCGCATTGATTACGTTGGCAAATCCCATAAAAAAATCCTTCCCTTTTTTTGGGGTTGTGATCTCTAATAATTCATCAAAAGATGCCCCAGCACAAAAGGCCTTAGTTGGGTCGCTTTGCAAAACAATGACGTGCGTAGTAGCGTCACGAGCCACCTCGTCAAAAGCATTTTGTAATTGTTTGAGTTGGCTCGCTGGAAACGAATTCTGTTTTGCATGTGCAAAAACGATACGGGCTACGCCTCCACTCTTTAAAATGACAATACCATTGGACATATCGTGATTCCCCATATCTTTGTGATTTGTGGTTTTGTTGTTGCAAAAATACGGAATCTAGCATTTGATGGCACATGAAAAAGTTGAAAGGCATTTTATTTGATTTAGACGGTGTTTTTTATATCGAGAAGACCTTGATTTCTGGCGGAAACAAAACGCTTGCTTTTCTACGTCAAGAGCAGATCCCATTTCGTTTTGTAACCAACAACACCACCCTTTCACGTTCTGCACTTACGCACAAACTCCAAACTCTTGGCTTGGAAGTGGAAGAAGACCAAATCCTAAGTGCCAACTATGCTGGCATTTTGCAGGTAAAAAAAAGTGGATTTGATCGTTGTCGTTTACTCCTTCGTTTAGAAGCACAAGCCGATTATCCCCCCAATATTCCCGAGCGTCCAGACGCAATCGTTATCGGAGATATTGGTGATGCATGGAACTATGATTTGCTCAACGATTTAATGAGGCAAGTCCTTGATGGCGCCGAAATTGTGGCACTTCACAAAGGGCGGTACCATGAAGGAAGAAATGGACTTCAGTTGGATAGCGGTGCCTTTGTTGCTGCTTTGGAACACGCCACAGGTAAAAAGGCCGTGGTTGTTGGAAAGCCAAGCAAAGCCTTTTTTACCTTAGCTAGCGAGGTCTTTTCTTGCAGCCCAGAAGAATTAATCATGATTGGCGATGATTTAATTAACGACATAAAAGGAGCGCAACAAATGGGCTATCATGCTATTTTGGTGCAAACAGGAAAATATCGCAAAGCACTTGTCGAAAAGTCAGAGATCAAACCCGATGGCTGTATTTCCTCGATTGCTTTACTGCCGGATTATCTTCGTGACAATGGTCTTGTGTAGTTTTCTTGACAGACCTCTCCTTCTGAATTTCCTTATCTTTGTGCAAAATGCGCTATGAAAAATCTAATCGTGATCGGACATCCCGATCAACAATCCTTTTGTTATAATGGGATATTCTCTACCATCAAGTCCGAAATAGAGGCTAGTGGTGAAGAACTTGAAGTCATTGATTTATACCGAGATAGTTTTACCCGTCCTCGTGATGCGGTGATTCAAAAATACAAGGAGCTCGTCACATGGGCAGAGTGGATCTATATTGTATCACCCGTTTGGTGGTTTCGACTCACTCCTCGAACAGAGATCTTTTTTGATGAGGTGCTCACACCGGGCTTTGCCTATCAGTTTGTGAACATCACCAAAACGTATGCCTATCCGAAACCTTTTTTGAAAGACAAAAAAATAAGGACTTATATCACTCACGGTGCGCCTTCGCTTCCTGTGCGGACGCTCTATCTAAACTCGGTCAAACTCCGATTGGTGATGGGTGTTTATAGCTTTGTGTTTGGATGGCGATGGTCGCTTTGGTTCAAAACAAAGCAATTTTGGTCTGTGCCTTTTGTTTCTCAACAAAAACGAGAAAAATATTTACAAAAAGTAAAGAAAGACATGCAAAGGGATTTGCGTTTAGGCAAGAGTTCGGCGTAATAAATTAAAAATTGTAACTTAGGGAGATGAAAAGATTTTTAGAAAAATATTATCCAATCCTTTTGGCCTTTTTCAGTTTTGTGTATTCTGTGACATTATGGTTTACAGGAAATGAGCTAGAAGGGATTTATGTAGGCCTATGGCCCGTTACTATTCTGGGGTTTGCGATGGCCATCCGACAAAGACGACGCGATGACAAATAAAATAATGTTTTTTGTCGGTCTGGTTGTTTTTGTTGTTTATGCCTTTTTTTTACTTCGAATCATTTCGAGACAACATCGGATACAGCGTAGGGAACACGCTGAAGCTTATGACAGTATCGATCAAGATGGTATGGGAAATCAAGGTCGAATTCCCAACAAAAAGCCCAAAAATAGAGCGTAATCTCTATTCTCTAATCCAGAGGGAATTGCATCCCAAAGCTCGCAAAGCGATAACCTTCTTTTTCTAGTTGTTTGCGTCCTGAAAACTCAACGTCTCGCGCAGGATTGGAATGATTGAGATGGATGAAATAGATTTTGTTTTTCTCGGATTCTGGTAAATTGTTAAACATGTCAACACTTTCCACCACAAAAGGGTGAGGCACTTCGGCCATAGGTCTAGGAATCTCGCCTTCAGCAAAAAAAGTAGCATCCAAAAATGCATAATCCACAGATGATATTACCGATATAATATCCTTTTCCCACAATTCCCATTTGTCGATATCGGGAATAAATAATGCACTCTTTGACTTCCCTTGAATATGATATCCTACCGTTTCGGAATACTCATCACGGTGGGGAACCAATAAGGGTGTTACTTTCAAGCGATCAGAAAGACCAACAGGTGTTTCGTTTTGCAAGGGTTGAATTACAATATTTTCCAAACGAATCAATTGGTTCCAAGGTCCATTCGTCCGTAAAAATTGATGCATTCTCGGCATTGCATAGACCGGAACTCTATCCGAGTTCGCTGCTTCTCGTCCAAGATGGATCAAGCCTGCATAATGACCCATGTGTGCATGGGTAAGAAAGATACTATAACGTTCTGCCGCTCCTAGCGATCTAAGGTAATTGGTTTGCGCTACAAAATCGGGAGTTG
>JABHGH010000125.1 GCA_018672145.1 Flavobacteriaceae bacterium | reverse complement strand
TGAAGCCAAAATAGAAATGAATTGATGTCAAATTGGCAGATGTCTTTCTTTGGCGTTACTTTTGTCAATAGTTATATAAAAAATTGAAATGGCTAAAACCAACCCTAAAAAAAGCACAACGAAGACAGTACCTAAAAAGAAAGATTCTTCTAGTGATTTTCAAAAGAAGATAGACGAGTTACAGTCAAGTGTTGATAAAGAGAAAGATCAATACCTGCGTCTATTTGCTGAATTCGAGAATTACAAAAAACGCACTTCCAAAGAACGTATAGACCTTTTCAAAACAGCTGCACAAGAACTAGTGACTGCTTTGCTTCCAGTGGTTGATGATTTTGAGCGCGCATTAGTTGAGTTGAAAAAATCAGATGATGCAGACCAGCAACAAGGAGTTGAACTGATTTATAATAAACTATCAGACACACTACGCAATCAAGGATTGTCACAAATGGAGGTTGGTCAAGGTGATGATTTTGATGCTGAACTTCACGAAGCAATTACGCAGATTCCTGCACCAGAAGAAAAATTAAAAGGTAAAATTGTTGATGTTGTGGGGACGGGATACAAACTTGGAGACAAGATTATTCGCTATCCAAAAGTAGTCGTCGGGAACTAATACAATACATTCATTATGAAAGAAGACTATTACGATATTCTTGGCGTTTCGAAGTCAGCCTCAGCAGGTGAAATAAAAAAGGCTTATCGCAAAAAGGCAATTCAGTTTCATCCTGACAAAAACCCAGGTGACACACAAGCGGAGCAAAATTTTAAAAAGGCAGCTGAGGCTTACGAAGTGCTCGGAGATCAGCAAAAACGCCAGCAGTACGACCAATTTGGTCATTCTGCTTTTGATGGCAGCCAAGGCTTTGGTGGAGGTGGTATGAATATGGACGATATTTTCAGCCAGTTTGGAGATATTTTCGGCAGCGCTTTTGGCGGTGGCGGTTTTGGCGGTTTTGGTGGTGGCGGAAGGCGTGCCGTAAAAGGAGCCAACCTTCGTGTTCGTGTTAAACTCACTTTAGAAGAATTGGTTTTAGGGGTTGAGAAAAAAATCAAAATCAAACGCAAAGTTCAAGCGCCTGATGCCCGTTTTTCGACTTGTGGCACTTGCAACGGGTCTGGGCAAACTATGCGCATTACCAACACGGTGTTGGGTCGCATGCAAACCGCAACGACCTGTCCCACTTGCGGAGGATCTGGTCAGTCTTTAGTGAATCGTCCAGCAGGCTCCGATGCCAATGGTCTCATTAGCAAAGAAGAAACAGTTGAAGTGACAATTCCTGCCGGAGTAGAGGATGGAATGCAGTTAAAACTTTCAGGAAAGGGCAATGAAGCCCCTGGGAACGGAATAAGTGGTGACATGATTATTCTTATTCAAGTGCTAGAACACAAAACACTAAAACGTGAAGGAGATAACCTTCATATGGATCTTTATATCAGTCTGCCTGAAGCGGTTTTGGGTATCTCCAAAGAGATTCAAGTCATTAAAGGATCTGTTCGCATTCGACTTGATGCGGGTATACAATCAGGAAAAATCCTTCGTTTGAAAGGAAAAGGAATTCCAAGTTTAAATGGCTACGGAACAGGGGATTTGTTGGTGCATGTCAATGTCTGGACGCCACAACATTTATCTAAAGAACAAAAGCAATTTTTTGACGCAATGATGACGGATGAAAACTTTATACCTGATCCTAAAAAAGGTGAAAAGTCTTTCTTTGATAAAGTGAAAGACATGTTTTCCTAAAAAAAAAGTGCGTAAGACGAAATTTATAGTATATTTGGAGCAACTGTAGGATTTACTATAGTTAATTTTTCTTTTTCATAGCAATTTTTTCCCATCCTTAATTTTATTAAGGGTGGGTTTTATTTTACAATCATTTTGTACTTTAGTTGAATGGAAAGATTTATTGATTTTTTTACTAGAAATTTATCATTTGGGGGGGTTAGCCTCAACATCAAGTTATTTTTAATTTTTCTTTTTGTTTTCTTATCAGCACGGTTCATATTACGACTGTTTAAAAAAATTGTTAGTCGCAACTTCAGCGCCGAACGCCAAGGAAAGTTCAAACCCATTTTTGGTTTTGTAAACTATTCCATCTATTCCATCATTATCTTGTTGGCCTTGCAAAATATGGGCATTGAGCTCACAGCTGTTTTTGCTGCTTCGGCAGCCTTATTGGTTGGTATTGGATTTGCTTTGCAAACTTTCTTTCAAGATATTATATCAGGCGTTTTTATCCTCATCGATCAATCTGTGCATGTCGGCGATATCATTGAGGTGGACGGCAAAGTCGGTAAAGTACAAGACATTACTCTGCGCACCACCCGTGCTGTTACCATAGATAATAAAGTACTCATTATACCTAATCACTTGTATTTAACCAACACCCTGTATAATTGGACTGAGAATGGTAAGATAACTAGAGAAAGAGTTAAGGTCAGTGTCGCCTATGGTACAGATGTTGCCCTTGTGAAACAATTATTAACTGACATAGCCCTCGAAAACAAAGCAGTTTTGAAGTCTCCAAGTCCAACAGTTTTGTTTTCGGACTTTGGAGAAAGCAGCCTCGATTTTGATTTGATGTTTTCGCTTAACAACAGTTTTAAAGCTGTTCCTGTTCAAAGTGAATTACGATACGAAATCTATGACACCTTTTCAAAACATAAGATTGAAATTCCTTTTCCACAACGTGTAATACACTCTACATAAAATGGCTATCATTCTACTTATTGAAGACGAAGATAGTATTCGTCGTGTGCTCAAAAAAGTATTGTTGGAAGACAACAGCAATTATCGTTTTATAGAAGCTACAAACGGGGAAGAGGGCATTACTTCCATTGATCAACACACATTTGACCTTATCCTTTGCGACATTAAAATGCCAAAAAAAGATGGCATTGAAGTTTTGAATCATGCAGTTGCAAAAACCCCTCATGTTCCTGTTATTATGATTTCTGGTCATGGAGATCTTGCCACTGCAGTAAAGGCCATGCGTATTGGAGCCTTCGATTACATTTCAAAACCACCCGATTTAAACCATTTGCTTTCAACTGTTCGCAGCGCGCTACAACCTAAAAAGTCGGTTGTGGTATCGCAAAATAAAACGATCAAAACAAATGGCAGCCACCAACAAATGATTGGCGAGTCATCAGAGATTCAACATATTCATAGCCTTATTGCCAAGGTGGCACCCACGCAAGCTCGCGTTCTTATTCAAGGACCAAACGGCAGTGGAAAAGAACTGATTGCTAACGCAATTCACAGACAAAGTGGTCGCTCAAATGGGCCTTTTGTCGAAGTCAATTGCGCGGCTATTCCCTCCGAACTCATCGAAAGTGAGTTGTTTGGCCATGTAAAAGGCGCTTTTACTTCCGCCCATAAAGAGAGAAAAGGAAAGTTTGAAACAGCTCATGGTGGAACTCTTTTCTTAGATGAAATCGGTGACATGAGCCTTCCAACGCAAGCTAAAGTGCTGCGTGCTTTGCAAGAACATAAAGTTCAACGTGTGGGAAGTGACAAGGACACTTCTGTGGACGTACGAGTCGTGGCAGCTACCAATAAAGATTTGTTAGAAGAAATCAATGCAAAACGATTTCGCGAAGACTTATTTCATAGACTTGCCGTGATTGAAATCAATGTGCCGCCATTAAACAATCGCCGATCTGACATCCCACTTTTAATTCACTTTTTTAATGGTCAATTAACACCCACTAAAGAATTTTCACCTGACGTGATTGACCAATTACAACAATTGGACTGGTCAGGAAATGTGCGCCAACTACGTAATGTTGTTGAACGCTTACATATTCTGTCTGACTCCACGATTTCCGTTGAAGATGTCAATCGTTTTGTTCAACCCTAAACACTTAGTAATGCTCAAAAATTTGATGTCTTATTTCTTTGTGCTGAGCAGTGTGATTTTACCAGCACAAAACATCTCTGATTCCTTGATGCTTTCATCGATCTACAAAACATCTTTGCTCAATGGGAAAGCATACGATTGGCTCGATTATATGACCAACCAAATTGGAGGAAGACTTTCTGGCTCGCTCAATGCTGAACGTTCAGTCCAATGGGCTAAAGAAGAATTGGAAGATTTAGAACTAGATAAGGTTTGGTTGCAACCCGTTTTGGTGCCAAAGTGGGTGCGCGGTCCTAAAGAGTTTGCACTTATTGAAACAGAACCCGGCGTGACTTTCAACGTCCCGATTACCGCTCTAGGAGGATCGGTAGCTACTCCTTCAGTTGGGTTAAAAGCCGAAGTGATAGAAGTGCAAAATTTTGAGGAACTCGCTGTCTTGGGACGAGAAAATATTGATGGAAAAATTGTGTTTTTTAATCGCCCAATGCAAGCCGATTTAATTAGCACTTTTTCCGCCTACGGCGGTTGTGTAAATCAGCGTTATGATGGCGCTCGTGAAGCAAGTCGCTATGGTGCAATTGGAGTCATTGTCCGATCCATGAACTTACGTATGGACGACTATCCACACACTGGAGCAATGAGCTATGGTGACCAGCCAGTGAGCCAACGCATCCCTGCTGCTGCAATAAGCACCAACGCAGCCGAGAAATTGAGCAATCTTCTGAAAATTGCTCCTAAGCTCAAATTTTTATTTCGCCAGCAGTGTAAGCAGTATGAAGACGTTTTGTCATATAATGTTATAGGTGAGATTACAGGGTCTGAATATCCAGATGAAATTATTCTGGTGGGTGGTCATCTCGACTCTTGGGATATTGGCGATGGAGCTCACGACGATGGAGCTGGCTGCGTGCAGTCTATGGAGGTGTTACGCCTATTTAAGTTGTTAGACTACAAACCAAAACGTACACTTCGTGTCGTACTATTTATGAATGAAGAAAATGGTCTTAGGGGAGGGCGTAAATATGCCGAAGTTGCTACAAGCAAAGGCGAGACTCATATTTTTGCACTTGAGTCAGATGCTGGCGGGTTCAGCCCACGTGGTTTTAACTTTGACACTTCTGATCATGAATTTGCGCAAGTTAAATCTTGGAAGAACTTATTTAAACCATATTTGATTCATTATTTTGAAAAGGGTGGAAGTGGAGCAGATGTTGGCCCACTGAAAACCAAAACCAATGTATTGGCTGGACTGCGCCCCGATTCCCAACGGTACTTCGATCACCATCACGCTGCAACAGACACTTTTGAGGCTGTCAATAAACGCGAACTTGAATTGGGTGCTGCAACCCTGACCTCTCTCATTTATCTATACGACAACTATGGTCTTGTTGGAGGAACCCCTATCGATAGCCAGTAACAAGACGTTTTTTCTTTCATATGACAAGCGTTTTGGTGTAATCGATATTAATTTATAAACATTTCTGCCAAAAACATCCATTTCATTATAAGAGGGTGGAGCTCTTTTCATTTTTCATAAAAATGTGTTTTCTTAGGCATTCTGTTTTGATTAGAGCTACTTGTATTTATAAGATGTCTTATTAATTCATGTTCTCTTAAAAGCCACATTCTAGTTCCGTAAATAATCGTTATCAAAATTTTAAAATAAACTTGTTCTAAGCTTTATACAAGACTTATAATACTAATTATGTTTTCTATATTTACTACGTGATTTCTATAGCTTCTTACACCAAAGAATTTTCCTACAACCTTAAGCTTTCCTATCCAGTCATTGTTGGAATGTTGGGGCATACTTTTGTGCAGTTTATCGACAATGTAATGGTTGGCCAACTGGGAACCACAGAGCTTGCTGCTATTTCGTTAGGGAATAGTTTTATTTTTATTGCGATGTCAGTAGGCATTGGATTTTCTACAGCAATTACGCCTTTGGTTGCCGAAGGAGATGCTGCCAAACGTACAAAAGAAGTAAAATCGATTTTCTATCATGGTATTTTATGGTGTACCGTTTTGGGCGTATTATTGTTTCTAGCGGTGTTTCTTTCAAGAGACATCATGTACCTTATGGGTCAACCTAAAGAAGTTGTAGTACTGGCTTTCCCTTATTTAAAATGGGTCTCTCTTTCTCTTTTTCCGCTGGTTGTTTTTCAGGCATTTAAACAATTCACAGACGGAATGTCACTTACCCGCTACTCCATGTATGCCACAGTACTTGCCAATATTGTGAATGTCGTAGTGAACTACGTTTTAATTTTTGGCAAATGGGGTTTTCCAGAATGGGGTGTGACAGGCGCAGCAGTTGGAACCCTAGTTTCTCGTTTGGTTATGCTCGTTGTCATTATTCTTCTTATCCGTTATCACAAAACACTTTCTTTTTACACAAAAGGATTGTTGTATGAAGCATACTCAAAAACTCAAATGCGTAAGCTATTCAATTTAGGTTTTCCGTCGGCATTACAGATGCTATTTGAGGTTGCATTTTTCACTTCAGCGATTTGGGTTTGTGGTATGTTAGGCAAAAATGCTCAAGCGGCCAACCAAATTGCGCTAAACATCTCCTCAATGACCTTTATGGTGGCTATGGGACTGAGTATTGCAGCCATGGTTCGTGTGGGCAATCAAAAAGGGTTGGGAGCATATGTAGACCTTCGACGTATCGCTCATTCGGTGTTTCTTCTAACGCTTCTCATTGACATTGTGTTTGCCATCGTATTTATTGTCGCAAAAGATGCTTTTCCATGGCTATATCTTGAATCTTCGACGGCTGCTGATGTTATTGAGGTTGCTGCGATTGCTTCCTCTCTTTTTTGGGTTGCTGCATTTTTTCAGATTTTTGACGGCGCGCAAGTGGTTGCCCTCGGCGCACTTCGTGGACTGCAAGATGTTATTGTGCCTACTTGGATTTGTTTTGCGTCCTACGGTCTAATTGGTTTTACGACCATGGTTTACCTTGGTCTTTACACTCCTCTCGGAGCATTTGGTGTTTGGATTGGTCTGCTTTCTGGTTTGGTCGCATCGTCTATGTTATTGTATCTTCGTTTTAGATATCAAACAAGCAAACTCATTCGTAACAATGGAACAACTCCCTGATTTTTTATTAGCCGATTCTTCACAGTATCCCGATGCAATTTTTGTTATTCACACTAGTTTCCCTCGTTTTGTGATCAACCTTCAAAACGATGAAATCGAGTGGTGGGAGAAGTTTGCTGCTGAAGATAAAGAAGCGGCAACAGAAGAAATGGCACATTGGATTGAAGAGGCTTCACAATTTTATGATCGAGAAATTTCTTCCTACCAATGATTCAGCTAGATGAACAACTTTTTTTATGGCTAAACAATCTTGGTTCGGCCAATTGGGATTGGTTATGGTTGTTTATGACCAATAAATTCAACATGATTCCTCTCTATATAGTGCTTCTCATTGTTTCTTTTCGGCATTTGGGTTGGCAAAAAGGGTTCTTATTTCTTGTGGCCATTGCCTTACTGATTACGGGTACTGACCAAGTGACCAACCTATTTAAGAATGGTTTTGAGCGCTTGCGTCCTTGTCATAACGAAGACATTGCCCCCTTGATGCGCTTAGTCAAAAAGAGTTGTGGTGGAGCCTATGGCTTTTTTTCTGGTCACGCTTCCAATTCTTTTGCCCTAGCTACTTTTTTTACAGTTTTCTTTCGCAAACAATTTCCTGCAATGAAGTGGTTGTTTTTTTGGGCAGCAGTGGTCGCATATAGCAGAGTATATGTAGGCGTTCATTTCCCCTTGGACATTTTTTGTGGTGCTGTGTATGGCATTATGATCGGATGGATTATTGCTCGGGTGTCTTTCCGTGTTTTAGAACCTTAGTCACGACGTGATCGTTTACTGGCACATGCTCATTGAGATAGTTGGTGAGTAACGTATACAAATGTCTTCTTGTATTCTTTCCCTCTCTAATTCCATGTGCACGGTTTGGGTAGGCCATCATGTCAAACTGTTTGTTGTGTTTAATGAGTTCATTGGCAACAAGTTCCAAACTCTGGTAGTGAACGTTATCGTCTCCAGTACCATGAACAATGAGCAAGTTTCCTTTCAAGTTTTTTGCATGTGATGTTGCTGCTCCTGCGATATAGTCTTCCATGTTTTCTTGTGGTAGCCCCATATATCTTTCCTGATAAATATTGTCATAGATACGGAAGTCTGACACTGGTGCCACGGCAATCCCTGTTCCATAGAGATCAGGGTATTGGAAAAGCAGATTTAATGTAGAGCTTCCGCCTCCGCTCCAACCCCAAACCGCAGTACGGTTGGCGTCCATATATTCAATCTTTAATACTTCTTGAGTAGCTTCTGCCATATCCAACACGTTGAGAACTCCAATTTTTTTGTAAATGCTTTTTCTCCACTCACTTCCTTTTAAGCACGGAGTTCCGCGATTGTCCAAGTCAACAATGACATAACCCTGTTGTGCCAAAAGGATGTTCCACATCCCAATAAAATGATCTGTAGCCATCTGACTCCAAGGCTCACCATAGACATGGAAAAGGACAGGGTATTTTTGATTTGGATCAAAGTTAGTGGGCTTAATAATACGAACGTCAATGTTTTGCCCTGATGGAGTTTGAACTTCAGTAAAGGAAACCTCAGGCATCTCTAATTCTGCAAGGTTTGAGATAAAATGCTCATTGGTAACCAGATTTTTTACAGTACTGTGATCAGTGATTTTTATCAAATCAACTGTTGATGGCTTGCGTGTGGCACTATTGGTGTGCAGAGCATATTTCCCATCGGGAGACATTTTATACAGATTAATACCTATCATATTATCAGGGCTGACACGCTCTAGTTTTCCAGAACCGTCTAGGGGAACTCTATAGAGAAAACGTTGTGTGCTGTTTTCTGGTGAAGCGTGAAAATAAAGGTGATCTTTAGTGTTAACAACGATAGATGCAACGTCGTAGTCACCCTCAGTCAATAAGGTCTTTTTACCACTCTTAAAATCGATTTTATATACATGTCGCCAACCGTCAATTTCATTCATCCGTAAAAATGCACGATTGTTATCGATGAGTCTCACTAGGTTCTCACCTCGTTCTCTTGCAGTAATGTCAGGAACTTTTATGTCAACCCATGTGTCTTCATGCTCTTCATAGACCATTTCTAGTTTTTTTGATCGGGCATGAAAAACATAAATTCGTAAACGATTTTGATGGCGATTGATTTGTTGTATAAGCAAGCGTTCCTCATCAATCCATTGCATGCCAGGAATATAGTTTTGTACATGATCTCCAGGCAATGGTATCCAATGTGTTTTTTTCGATTTTAGGTCAACAATACCTACTTTGGCTGCCGAAGGGTCATCCCCCGCCTTTGGGTAGCGAAGCGGAATGGGACGAGAGTACACGTCGTCCGTGTTGTTGATCATGTAAAATGTGCCAATGCTAGAAGCATCAATATTCCAATAGGCAATAGATTTTCCATCTGGATTCCATCGAAAACCATCACGACAATTAAATTCTTCTTCATAGGCCCAATCAAATGTACCATTGATGATGTCACCACCACCAGAAGTCGTTAGCTGCTCAACTGCACCGCTATCAAAATCTTCGACATAAATGTTCATGTCGTGAACATAACTAACTTGAGAGTTGTCGCTCGAAAACTTTGCAAAGAGTAGGCTTGATGGAGGAAACTTTTCTCCTAACTGTTTGAGAGCTTTTGTTTTCAGGTCTAGCACCCAATAATCTCCTCTTGTATTTGCACGCCAAACACGTTGACTATTTGTAAATAGCAATAGTTTTGTCTCATCCTCTGAAAAGGTGTAGTCCTCGATAAAAAGCGGATTGTCGCTATGCTCTGGCGTTAACTGATCTGGAGAAATCAAGAGCGTTTTACTGCCGTATTCACTTTGGTTTTCAAAGATAAATTGTCTGCCATACTGATTGGTTTCGATTGTTACGTAAGCCGATCCTCCATGAATCCATTTTATGGGACTTTGTCGCTCTTCATAAAAGGTAGAGCCTGTGTATAAATCATCGATAGTGATGGTCTTATTTTGAGCTGGTAAACTGGCGAGTAGCAAGTTTAGCCCAATAACTATTAGTGTTCTCATTTGTCGTTTTTTAATAAATCTGGGTTACTCTTTTTAAATCGGTTTAAACGTGGGATTGAAATTTGCTTTACATAGGGGTTTTGTGGGTTCAATTTTTCAAAATCTTGGTGGTATTCCTCTGCTTTGTAAAAAGAAGTAAATGGTTGAATTTCTGTAACAATAGGGTTGGGAAATGTTTTTTCTTCGGTCAATGTCTGAATGTAGTCGTTGATCAGTTTACGCTCTTCATCACTTTTGTAAAAAGCGATGGAGCGGTATTGTGACCCCGAATCTGGACCTTGTCTATTTTTTGTTGTGGGATCATGCGAACTAAAAAAAACAACAAGCAGGGTTTTGAAATTCACTTTATTGGGATCATAATAGACTTCGACTGTCTCTGCGTGTCCAGTTCTTCCAGTTCCAATTTGTTGATAGTTTGGGTTTTTTGTTTTTCCTCCAGCATAGCCAGAAACAACTTTGGTAACCCCATAGACACTTTCAAAAATTGCTTCTACACACCAAAAGCAGCCTGAAGCAAAATAGGCTGTTTCGTATTGTTGGAGATTTTTAGCATTTGGCAAATAAGCAGATTTTTCTCGATCAACACTAGATGATGGTCCAATGTGACTAGATACCAAAAAAATATAAATTATTCCCAAGAAGGGGTAGGTTATATAGGTTCTCATGAGAATGAAATTTTTTCTAATCTACAAAGATTGTGCAAAAGCTGTCATTTTTTTTGTAAACTTTTTCCAACTTCTTTGTTCGAGGTACTCCTTAAAATCTTTTTCTTCGGGGAGCTTTGCGTTTATCACAGAAAAAATTCCATTTGCAATTGCATGAGCGTAAGGCGAAACAATTTTGGCGACAGGTGGTGCTAATCCTTCTGCTAATCCTCCGACATCAGTCACGACCATCGGACGATGAAAATGAAGTGCCATGGGTGTAATTCCACTTTGACTTGCTGATTGATAAGGTTGCACAACACAATCAGAGGCCGAAAACCAAACACTTACATCCTTGTCTTCAATATAAGATGTGTGAAAGCTGATATTGTTCTCAAGATCCAATGTTTTGATCTTCTTTAAATAAGGTTCAATTGACGTGTAAGCCTCCCCAACAATTAAAAGTTGAACGTTTGGTAATTTACCTCTGAGTTCTGCAATAGCGTCAATGAGTACTTCAACCCCTTTATATTTCCGAAGTAGTCCAAAAAACAATAAGACTGGAGCATTTTTATTTAATCCTAAAATGGTTCGTGCTCTTGATTTTTCAATTTTTGAAGGAAGACCTTGGTTTACGGGGTGGGGGTGTGTAACGACCGTTTTCTGTGTCTTTCTTTGTAATTGCTGAGTCACATTTTCGGAGAATGACAGCAACCCGTCTTGCGAACCTAAAAAGTAGCGAAGTAACGCAGACTCACCCATTTTTGGTTCATGTCCTTTGGCATTGTCGACTATTGCAATTCTCGTGAAGGATTTCAGTAAACGTGCAATAGTGCCTAAACATGGACTAAGAAATGGCGTCCAATAACGAAAAATGATCAGAGATGGTGAAAGTTTATTGATCAATTTTGACGTGTTAACCCAAGTTTTTGGTCGCAAAGAGTCTATGGTTCTTTCAATGTCAAGGTCATAGGGTTTCTCTTTGCTGCTAAATTGTGTTTTTCCTGGAAATAATGCGTTAGGGTACATTCGTGAAAATGTAAAAATCTTGACGTCATGCCCTTGTGATAAAAGTGTATATGCTAATGATTCATTAGTGTCAGCGATGCCACCCCGGTATGGATGTGCGGGACCAATGATTACAATCATGACGACTCAATAAGCACCCATTCCCCTTTTATAAGTAATGGTTCTGCTTGTTTAAACTTAACAGTTTTTCGCTCTCCTGAAACGACGTTTTGGATTTCAACACGTTCATTTCGTCCAATCTTTGGTCGTTCACGAACAACGGTTTCTATGGTTTCTCTTTGTTGTTGTCCAGCTCTTGCTCCCACTTGACGATTTCGCATTGCCATTTCATCGCTGTTTAAAACTTCTTCTTTTGAAGTTTCCATATTCTGCTTTCGTCGAACATTCCGAGCTTCTCGAATAGGTTGAGCGTTTCGTGAAGGAAGTTCACCTTTGAACAAGAAAGAAATAATATCTCTATTGATTTTATCGATCAGGTTTTTAAACAGCTCAAACGCTTCAAACTTGTAGATCAACAAGGGATCTTTCTGTTCGTGGACAGCCAATTGAACGGATTGTTTAAGTTCATCCATTTTTCGAAGATGCTCTTTCCATGCCTCATCAATTATAGCTAAGCTAATATTTTTTTCGAAGTCGTCTATTAGCTGAGTTCCTTTGGAGTCGTAAGCGTTTTTAAGATTTGTGACAACATTAAGCGTTTTCTTTCCGTCTGTAAATGGCACAACAATTCTCTCAAACTTATTGGTTGGGTTTTCATAAACATCTTTAATAACAGGATACACCTGTTCGGCACTTTGTTTTGTTTTGCTCTGAAAATGTTCATAGGCAGCATCGTAAACCTTATCAACTAAGCTGTTGACGTCTTGGGTTTCAAATTCTTCAGTATTGACAGGGGAACTAATGGAAAAGAAGCGGATCAATTCAAACTCAAAGTTTTTAAAGTCTTTGGCTTCGAGATTTGTTTCAACAATTCCCTCGGCGGTATCGTAAATCATATTTGCGATATCTACCTTGAGTCGCTCTCCTTTAAGAGCGTGTTTACGACGTTTATAAACTACTTCACGTTGTGCGTTCATCACATCATCATACTCCAGCAATCGTTTGCGAATTCCAAAGTTGTTTTCTTCGACTTTCTTTTGCGCTCGTTCAATAGATTTGGTCATTAAAGAATGTTGAATAACTTCTCCCTCTTTGACGCCCATACGGTCCATCATCTTCGATACTCGATCTGATCCGAATAATCGCATGAGGTTATCTTCTAGCGAGACATAAAACTGCGAGCTTCCTGGGTCGCCTTGACGCCCTGCACGCCCACGAAGCTGACGGTCAACACGTCTCGAGTCATGACGTTCGGTTCCAATGATAGCGAGTCCACCTGCTGTTTTGACTTTATCATTGATCTTAATGTCAGTTCCTCGACCAGCCATGTTTGTTGCGATGGTAACGATACCTGCATCACCAGCTTCAGCAACGATATCTGCTTCTTTTTTATGGAGCTTTGCGTTGAGTACGTTGTGCCTCACGTTTTGACGTTGCAGCATTCGACTTAATAGTTCAGAAATTTCAACTGATGTCGTACCAATTAATACTGGACGTCCTTCTGTAGAAAGTTGGGTAACCTGGTCAATAACAGCGTTGTATTTCTCACGTTTTGTTTTGTAAATCAAATCATTTTCGTCATTCCTTGCAATAGGTCGATTTGTTGGGATTTCAACAACATCGAGCTCGTAGATTTCCCAAAACTCACCAGCTTCTGTGACTGCTGTACCTGTCATGCCCGCGAGCTTCTTGTACATCCGGAAATAGTTTTGCAGGGTGATTGTTGCGAAAGTCTGAGTAGCAGCTTCAATTTTGACATTCTCTTTTGCCTCAATAGCTTGATGTAGACCATCAGAATAGCGACGACCTTCCATAATTCTACCTGTCTGTTCATCGACAATCTTCACTTGATTATCCATAACGACATAAGCAATGTCTTTCTCGAACAGGGTGTATGCTTTTAGAAGTTGATTCAGAGTATGGATTCGCTCACTTTTGATACTAAAGTCCTTGAATAAGGATTCTTTTTCCTCGGCTTCTTGCTCGATATCTAGTTTCTTACTTTCAATTTTTGCAATTTCTGCACCTAGGTTGGGAAGAACGAAAAAGTCAGCTGCGTTTTTACTGTCTGACAAATGCTCTACTCCTTTGTCGCTAAGCTCAATCTGGTTGTTTTTTTCGTCGATAACAAAAAACAGTTCTGCATCAACCTTGGGCATTTCGCGGTTGTTGTCTTGCATATATTGTCCTTCTGTCTTTTGCAAGAGTTGACGAACTCCTTCTTGACTCAAAAACTTGATTAAGGCCTTGTTTTTTGGCAATCCTCTAAAAGCGCGCAACAACAAAAACCCACCATCTTTGGTGTTTCCTTCAGCAATCAGTTTTTTGGCATCAGCCAACACTGAATTGATGTATTGGCGTTGGTTTTGTACAAGTTGCGCAATTTTTGGCTTAAGATCAGTAAACTCATGGCGATCTCCTTCGGGAACAGGTCCAGATATAATAAGAGGTGTTCTTGCGTCGTCAATTAAAACTGAGTCAACTTCATCAACAATAGCAAAGTTGTGCTTGCGTTGCACCATGTCTTCGGCTGAGTGCGCCATATTATCTCTCAAATAGTCAAAGCCAAAGGCGTTATTGGTGCCATAAGTTACATCGGCTTGATACGCTTTTCGGCGAGCTGGAGAGTTTGGTTTATGGTAATCAACACAATCGATACTAAGACCGTGAAACTCAAACAATGGCGCCATCCATGCGCTATCTCTTTTTGCTAGATAATCATTGACGGTAACCAAATGCACGCCTTTACCAGTAAGTGCATTTAAATAAACGGGCAGAGTAGCAACCAAGGTTTTTCCTTCCCCAGTTTGCATTTCTCCTATTTTTCCTTTGTGCATTATGATACCGCCGATAAGCTGAACGTCATAATGAACCATGTTCCAAGTCACTTGTTTTCCGGCCGCATTCCATGAGTTTGCCCATGTTGCATTCTCCCCGTCAATCTTTACATATGCTTTAGTTGACGATATTTCCCTGTCAAAAGCGTTTGCGGTTACCTTTATGGTAGCGTTGTTGGTAAAACGTTTGGCCGTTTCTTTGACTACGGCAAAGGCAGCGGGTAGAATTTCGTCGAGTAGTAGCGCTACATCTTCATCAGATTTTGTCTCTAATCTGTCAATCTCCGTATATAATTTTTCTTTTTCATCGATGTTTTCGTTTACATCGATTTGGGTTTGTACTGCTTCAATTTCTTTTTGAAAGGCTGCGCGTACATTCTGTATTTTCTTCTTAAACTCAAAGGTTTTTTCTCGAAGTTCGTCGTTTGATATATCTAAAAGAGCTTGCTCCTCTTTTAAAATTTCAGAAACAATAGGGTGGATGGATTTTAAATCTTTTCGAGATTTGTCTCCAACAAATATGCTTAAAACACGATTTAAAAGGCTCATATTTTTTGACTAGGACATCAAAAATAAGGAAAAAAAGGTCGTTATAGACCTTAAAAAAGTGCAAGTGTTAATTAATACTCATCTTCATTCCAAAGATAATCCTCATCGGTTGGATAATCAGGCCATATTTCATCGATAGATTCGTAAATTTCACCTTCGTCTTCAATGGCTTGGAGGTTTTCTACGACCTCAAGAGGAGACCCCGTGCGTATCGCAAAATCAATCAATTCATCTTTATTCGCTGGCCATGGGGCGTCACTTAGATAAGATGCAAGTTCTAAAGTCCAGTACATACATTACTTTATTAGAGTTGCAAAAATAAATTTTTAGATGAATTATGCAAGCAAAAACTTCATATTCTTGGAATCCACTTAACTTCATCATTGTCAGTGTCTTTGCATATTTTTCTAGCAAGACAAAACAAATAATCAGAAAGTCGATTGAGGTAAATAAGTCCAACACTGTCTACATAAGCACTTTTTTCAAGCGTAACAGTGAGTCGTTCGGCTCTTCTGCATACACATCGTGCGAGATGTGCATAAGAAGAAACGGTGTTTCCGCCAGGAAGAATAAAATGTGTCATTGGGGGTAGTTTAGAAACGATTTTATCGATACACTTTTCTAACCATTTAACATCTTTATCGTTGATTTTTTCAAGGGGTAATTTAGCCAACTCGGAGTCAACTGCAAGCATAGCACCGAGAACAAAAAGATGATTTTGGATAACGATCAAATCTTTTTGACAATTGTCATCTTCAATATTACTAACAATCATGCCAATCCAAGCGTTGAGCTCGTCAACAGTTCCATAGGTTTCAATCCGAAGGTGACTTTTCGATACACGCTCACCTCCATAGAGGGAGGTCATGCCATGATCACCAGTTTTAGTGTATATTTTCATACCAAAAAACCACGAGTACGTGGCGAGTTTTTTTTGCTAATTTAGTAAGTTAATTTATATAACTGCCTATAAATCAGTTTTTTTACGTGCGAATGCGAGTAAAAGAAGTAGTCCCGAAATAAGCAAAGAGAGGCGTCCAATGTAATCTCCATACTTGACATAAAATGTAAAAATGTTTTGCGGATAAATGGTTGCAGAGATTGCGCTTCGTTCTAGATATGGAATTTGTTGCGTAATTTCTCCACGAGGATCAATGATAGCAGAAATTCCAGTATTTGCAGATCGAACAACTGGCAATCGAGTTTCGATAGCCCTCAATTTAGTATAACTCAGTAACTGGCGATGGCCAGGTGTTTCTCCCCACCAAGCATCGTTTGTCATTACTGCCAAAAGCTGTGCGCCATTGCGAACAAACCCTGTGACAAATGAACCGTATACGGATTCGTAACAAATGATAGGAGCAAGACGAGTGCCATTGTTGGTTTCAAAAACTTTCCGTTCGGAATCTGTAGCACGAGTACTAACCGTTCCGCCCAAATCAATCATAATATTGCCCAGTATTGGTTCAATGATGTTTTTGTATGGAAGGTTTTCAACGCCGACAACAAGTTTAGATTTATGATAGACTTGTAAGGGGCCGTTTCCACTCAAAAATGCGCTATTATAAAAATCAACCCATTTTGTGTCATATTGGTTAGAAGAAACTGTTTTGTTAGCTTCATCATAAATGTTGTAAAATTGAATACCGGTTAATAATTGTGTTTGGCTTGACTCGCCTAAACTTTCTTCGATTACTCTGTGTAAAGTACTCGACTGAAAACGCGGTAAATACACTCCATAGCCCTCAGTAAAATAGGTCTCAGGAGCAAGAATGATATCCGTTGAAGGTTTTATGTGTGGTGAAACCAAACGAAAGAGGGATTTGCATTGTTCTAAATCTGACGTCACAAACTTTTCGTTGTAGGGATCAATATTTGGTTGCGCAATCACCACTTCCATTGATTTTTCAGTTTGTGCGTTGTATGAAT
>JABHGH010000109.1 GCA_018672145.1 Flavobacteriaceae bacterium | reverse complement strand
TCAACATTGGAGTTGCTAACCAAGAATCGTGCTGAACGAATCATGATAATTTAATTAAACGTCGATGCGAGCCATTTGACCATCAAATCATTGAATAAATCTGGGTGTTCCATCATAGGCGCATGGCCACAATTTTCAATCCAGTACAGATTTGAATTGGGTAAAAGGCGGTTGAAGTCGTGCCCAACATCTGGAGGGGTTACGATGTCATTTTCACCCCAAATAATGGCAGTTGGAACTTGTATTTTCGGAAGGTCTTTTGCCATATTGTGGCGAATGGCACTTTTGGCAATAGCAAGAATTTTTATGAGTTTTTTCCGGTCATTTACGGTTTCAAAAACTTCATCAATGATTTCATCGGTTGCCACTTTCGGGTCATAAAAAACCTCTTGGCACTTTCTCGTCATATAACCCCTATCTTCTCTTTTGGGATAGCTTTCGCCCATAGAGTTTTCATACAATCCTGAGCTGCCGGTAATGATTAAACCCTTGATTTTTTCAGGAAATAACAAGCTGACCAGTAATCCAATGTGTCCGCCTAAAGAATTGCCGAGTAATATTGCATCAGTAAGTTCTAGGTGATCAATGAACGAATTGACATACTGCGCAAATTGTTTCACGTTGGTTTTTAGCAATGGAAGATCATAAATTGGCAACATCGGAATGATCACTTTGTAACCTTCTTTTGGGAAGTAGTCGGTAACTCCTTGGAAGTTGCTTAAGCTGCCCATCAATCCGTGGAGAATAACAATCGGCTTTCCAGAACCAACTTCTAGGTATTTAAATTTTCCGGATGTTATAACTTGTTCTTTCATCTACTTGTCCCAAACAGTTGGCAAATATAGCTATTTCAGCCCAGTTCCTTTATTATTTTAAGATGATCTGCGAATTCAGAGAAGAAAGTTGATGCTTGATGCACTAAATCCCTTGATGTATGACCCCAGTGTAAAACCACTCAATCAAATGTGAGCTGGTAGAGAAAGGTGTGTATTTATTAACAATGTGGTAGAAAGTGGTAAAAAGTGGTATATAATTGATATATTTGACTGAATTCGAAGAGAGCAATGCAAGTAGTTGGCACACATGAATGCAAATTAGATCCAAAGGGTAGGGTAAAGCTGCCTGTGTCTTTGGTGAAGCAGCTCAAAGGTGTTGAGACTTTTGTGCTTAAGCGTTCTGTGTTTCAAAAGTGCCTGGAGCTCTACACACTTGAGGAGTGGACAGCTTTGATGGAAAAAGTAAATAAGCTTAATCGATTCAAAAAGAAAAACAATGATTTCATTCGCCGGTTTACCGCTGGGATAAAGATGATTGAATTAGATGCTGCAACACGAATTTTAGTCCCCAAAGACCTGTTGCATATTGCCTCTTTGGATAAAGCAATTGTGCTGTCGTCTGCCATCAATATGATTGAAATATGGGATAAAGAACTGTACGAACAAGCCATAGACGATGCCACACTAGATTTTGCTGAGTTGGCGGAGGAGGTCATGGGAAATGAAGACGACGATGTATCATAAACCTGTTTTATTGGAAGCTTGCCTAGAGGGGTTAGCTCTCAAGGAATCAGGCACATATGTTGACGCTACTTTTGGCGGCGGGGGTCATACAAAAGCTATACTGGACGTACTTGGCGACAAAGGAAAAGTCATTGCTTTTGATCAAGATGCTGATGCAGTTGAAAACACTTGGGATGATGACCGACTCATTTTTGTCCATCAAAACTTCAAATATCTACGTCGTTTTTTACGATTTCACAACATTGAAAAGGTCGATGGAATACTTGCTGACTTAGGGGTTTCCTCTCACCAACTCGATACTGGAGAACGAGGATTTTCAACTCGCTTTGATGGGCCTTTGGACATGCGAATGAGTGATACGGATCTTGTTACTGCTCAAGAAATAATCAACACATTTTCAGAGGAATCATTGGCCACGATTTTTTATCGCTATGGAGAACTGAGTAATTCTAGAAAAATTGCTGCACGTATTGTAGTGGAGAGAAAAAAGAAGGCGATTACGACCACGGCAGAATTTACAGAGATCCTTAAACCTTTAGTTCCTTTAAAAGTTCAAAATAAAATTTTAGCTCAAATCTTTCAGGCGCTTAGAATCGAAGTGAATCAAGAGCTCAAGGCATTGGAGGCATTGTTAGAGCAAAGTGCAGAAGTTCTCGATGAAAATGGACGTCTGTGTATGATTAGCTACCACTCTCTTGAAGATAGGCTAGTTAAACGATTTTTTCAGCACGGCTGCTTTGACAACGAGCCAGAAAAAGACGAATTCGGACGAACGCAAATACCACTCAAAAAAGTGGGGCGAATGATCCTACCTACTGAAAAGGAAATTAAGAAAAATAAACGTGCACGGAGTGCCAAATTACGAATAGCGGAAAAAAGATGAGAAATAGTTTGCTGGAAATTCTACGGGGTTCTTTTTTGGTGCAACAAGGCGCTTTGAAAAACTGGCGACTTATCATTTTCTTCTTTTTTCTAGCAGGTGTAATGATTGCTGCTGCGCATAATGTCGATCAAAAGGTTGTGCAAATCTCTGCTTTAAACGCTGAGATTCAAGAGCTAAAAAGTCAATTTGCTGAAACGCGTACAAAGGCGATGTATATGCGTTTAGAGACAGAAGTGAAGATCAAGCTGTCTAAGAGAGGGTTTGTGTCCTCAGTGACACCACCGACAAAAATCATAATTCAAACGAACTAATGGAAAAGCAGAAGCGACTTATTTCGAGACTTTCGATAGTGGTGATCGGGCTGTTTCTACTAGGTTTTGTTGTCGCTTACAAACTGGTGTATTTACAATTGGCAGAAGGCGAAACGTATAAGCTTTTGGCAGAAAAAACAACAATCAAAAATTTTGAAATTCAACCTATACGAGGGAATATTTACGCACATGATGGTAGTTTATTGGCGACATCTGTTCCACGATACACCATTCACTTTGATGCAGCGACCGTAACGACTGCTCGTTTCCAAAAAAATGTCGATGCACTAGCGGATTCACTTGCAGCCTTGCTTGGAAACAGTTCCAACTCCTACCGCAAGCTGTTGATAGATGCGCATAAACGACAGCATCGATACAAGCGCATTGCCAGAGATTTGAGCTTTGGCCAACTGAATCGCTTGCGTGCATTTCCATTGTTTCGCTTGGGAGGTGTTCGAGGGGGATTGATTGTAGATCGAAAAACCGTCCGCGAGAGACCATTAGGCAAAATAGCAGAGCGTACAATTGGCTACGAGCAACAACAGCCTGATGGCAGCTATTTGCGTGTTGGGTTAGAGGGTGCATTTGGGGATGATTTACGCGGAATCCCAGGTCTACAGTTGCGACAAAAAATAGCAAATGGTGAGTGGAAGCCCTTGAGCGATTCGTATTTACAAGAACCACAAGACGGCTATGATATTCGTACGACAATCGATGTGAACATTCAGGATGTAACTCATCATGCTTTGCTTGGAGCTCTTGAAAATTTTGAAGCTGAGCACGGAACGGCAATTGTCATGGAAACCCAAACAGGCGCTATTCGTGCAGTAGCAAATTTAGGGCGTACAGAAGAAGGGAAATATTATGAAAAGCTCAACTATGCAATTGGGGAGTCTCATGAGCCTGGTTCAACGTTTAAACTAATGGCTTTGGTTGCCGCTTTGGAGGACAAGGTCGTAGATACGACTTCCGTCATTGACACGAAAAATGGTGAGTTGACTTTTTATGGCAAATACGTAGTGCGTGACTCTAGACGTGGTGGGTATGGGAAAATCACTTTATCAGAGGTCTTTGAGCGTTCTTCCAACACAGGTATGGTCCAGGCGATATATAACAATTACAAATCAAAACCAGAGCAGTTTGTTAATCGCTTAATGAATATGGGTCTCCACGAGCCACTCGGACTGCCAGTGGTGGGCGAAGGTCAGCCAAAAATTCCACACCCTGACAAACCAGGATGGGATGGTCTTGACCTTCCATGGATGGCATATGGATATGGTGTTTCCTTGACCCCAATGCAAACCCTTGCCTTTTATAATGCAATCGCCAATGATGGTGTGATGCTTAGACCACGCTTTTTAGAACGCATTGAAAGTACGAGAAATAATGAGCAGCATCAACCCCAAAGGGAAGTGATTAATCCCTCAATATGCTCAAAAGAAACCATTGGTAAAGCTAAGATGATGCTGAAAGGCGTCGTGGAAAAACCGTGGGGAACCGCACACAATATTTACAACTCAAATTTTGCAATCTCAGGAAAAACAGGTACCAGTCAGGTCGATTACACGACTGATCAAATGCAATATGTTTCGAGTTTTGTCGGATACTTTCCCTCTGATCGTCCAAAGTATTCGTGTATCGTTGTTATCCATCGTCCTAATAAAGAAAAAGGATATTTCGGAAATCAGGTAGCTGCGCCAGTATTTCAGACCATTGCTCACAAATTATATAGCTCCATTCCTAGAGAAACAATAATAACCCAAGAACGCTTTACCGAACTCATTGCCTTACAAAAAGAAGTTAATCTAACAGCTGGTAAGATTGAAAAAAGTAGTGAAGACAAACAAAATCAATCATAATGGATTTTAAAGAATTGCTTTTTGGGATATCACTTGAATCTGTTTCAGGCTCTACATCCGTGCCAATTGCTAGCGTCACCACAGACTCTCGCACAGTTTCGACCAACACTCTTTTTATTGCTATTCGTGGTTTGCGACACGATGGACATGAGCATATCGACGATGCAATTAAAAAAGGAGCAACAGCAATTATTTGTGAATATTTTCCAGAGAAACAAACAGACCTCGTAACCTATGTGCAGGTGCCTAGTTCAAGAAGAGCGTATTCGATTGTATCATCAAATTTTCACGATAGACCTTCCGAAAAATTGAAACTGGTGGGTGTTACTGGCACCAATGGGAAAACATCTATAGTTCAGCTTTTGTTTGACACCTTCCAGCATCTAGGTCATTCTGTGGGCAAGCTTTCCACAATTGGAAATACGATTAATCAACAAAATTATCCAGCTACTCACACCACCCCAGACCCGATGGAGACAAACGCATTTTTAGCAAAAATGCTTGGTGCTGGTGTAAGTCATTGTTTTATGGAAGTTTCCTCTCACGGAATTGATCAATGTCGAATTGACGGTCTTCAATTTGCTGGTGGAATTTTCACCAATCTAACCCACGATCATCTCGACTACCACAACACTTTTGAAAATTATAGAGACACCAAAAAGAGATTTTTTGACAGCCTTCCAGCAAGCGCATTTTCGATCAGTAATAAAGACGATAGGAACGGAGAATTTATGTTGCAAAACTGTGATGCGAAAAAGCATTTTTATGGATTAAAAAACACGGCAGATTTTAAGGCGAAAATTTTAGAGCATGATTTTTCAGGCATGCAATTGCGGATTAATGATAAAGAAATTTGGACCTCTTTGATTGGAGATTTTAATGCGTCCAATATGCTGGCAGTGTACGCTTGTACCGACTTATTGAATGTTGACTCCGAACAAGCCTTAAGTGCACTCAGTGCTATTGAGCCTGTTTTAGGTCGATTTAATGTGGTTAGCGCACAAAACATAATTGCGATTATAGATTACGCACACACCCCTGATGCACTTGATCACGTGCTCAAAACGATTAATAAGATTAGGACTGGAAATGAGTTGTTGATTACAGTTGTTGGATGCGGTGGAGAACGTGACAAGGCGAAACGACCAGTAATGGGGAAGATTGCCTCTATCTTAAGCGATAAGGTAATTTTCACCTCTGACAATCCGCGTAATGAAGATCCCGATCAAATCATAGAGGAGATTGAATCGGGTGTTCCAGCAGAATATTTCAAAAAATATCTAAGCATTTCAAATCGTGCCCAGGCAATTAAGACCGCTTGTCAGTTGGCACACTCTGGAGACATCATTTTAGTAGCTGGGAAAGGACATGAGACATATCAAGAAATCAAAGGGGAACGAACAGATTTTGATGATGTGAAAGAATTGAAAAAACAATTACAAACAAAGAACTAATGTTATACTATCTGTTTGAATATTTGGAACAACAATATCAGCTTCCTGGAGCTGGACTTTTTCAATATATCAGTTTTCGAGCGTCGGCAGCAATAATATTTTCATTGTTTGTGTCTTTGCTTTTTGGGAAAAAAATCATCGCGCTTTTACAACGCTATCAAATTGGCGAAAGCATACGTGACCTTGGTTTAGATGGACAGCAGCAGAAAGCGGGCACTCCAACCATGGGTGGCGTCATCATTATTCTTGCCACACTTGTACCTGTTCTTTTATTCGCCAAACTAGACAACATTTATGTAGTCCTTCTCATTATCACAACCTTGTGGATGGGTTGTATTGGTATTCTCGATGACTACATGAAAATCAAACGAAAAAATAAAGATGGTTTAAAGGGTAGATTTAAGATTATTGGACAGATTGGTTTGGGTCTCATTGTTGGTATTACACTCTATACACACCCCGAAGTGACTATTCGACAAAACATAGTCGCTGATCAAGAAATCCAAATAAATGAGAAATCAACAAAGACGACCATTCCATTGCTCAAAAACAATGAATTTGATTATGCGGATGTCATCACGTGGATTGACGATTCGTGGTCATCATATGCGTGGTTGATTTTTATTCCCGTTGTGATCTTCATTGTTACTGCAGTTTCAAATGGTGCCAATCTTACAGATGGTATAGATGGGCTAGCTGCGGGAACAGCAACCATCATTGTACTAGTTTTAGGTGTCTTTGCATGGATATCGGGCAATATTATTTTCTCCGACTACCTCAACGTCATGTATATACCAAACGTGAGTGAGGTGGTCATTTTTATTGCTGCTTTAGCTGGAAGTCTCGGAGGATTTCTCTGGTATAATGCTTTTCCCGCTCAGGTTTTTATGGGAGATACAGGAAGCTTGACAATTGGAGGCATTATCGCTGTACTCGCATTGGTTGTACGAAAAGAATTGTTAATTCCTGTGCTGTGCGGTGTCTTTTTTATTGAAAGCCTATCGGTCATTCTGCAAGTGGGTTATTTCAAATACACTAAGAAAAAGAGTGGGGTAGGGAAACGTATTTTTCTAATGGCTCCTATTCATCATCATTTTCAGAAGCATGGATATCACGAAAGTAAAATCGTTACCCGCTTTTGGATTCTATCTATTGCATTTGCCATCATTTCCCTTTTAACCTTAAAAATTAGATAATCAATGCCTAAAAATTTAGTCGTATTGGGAGGTGGAGAAAGTGGTGTAGGCGCAGCACTTCTGGGACAGCATCTTGGCTATTCTGTTTGGGTGAGCGATAAAGGCACGATCGATCAGCATTTTCAAAAAGAACTTAATGATTGTCAAATCAAATGGGAGCAAGGAACACATAGCACAACGATAATTTTAGATGCAAACTTGGTGGTTAAAAGCCCTGGTATTCCACCCAATATTCCGATTCTAGAACAAATCAGAGAGGCGGGGATTGAATTGCTATCTGAAATTGAATTTGCGTCTCAGCATACCGATGCAGATTTGATTGGGATAACGGGAACTAATGGTAAAACCACAACGGCCATGCTTACGTATCATTTGCTTAAGTCGGCTGGAAAGTCAGTAGGTCTTGCAGGCAATATTGGTGACAGCTTTGCCAAAGCTGTCATATCACATTCACCGGATTACTGGGTTCTCGAATTAAGCAGCTTTCAACTCGAAGATATCGTAAAATTTCACCCTCGATATGCTGTAATCACAAACCTAAGTCCAGATCATTTGGACCGCTACGACAACAGCTTTGATCGCTATGTCGATGCAAAGTTTACCATGTTTAAAAATCAAACTAATGAAGATTTCTTCATATATGATGAAACAGACAGTGAACTACTGTCTGCGATAGAACGTCACAACCCCAAAGCTCAACGGATACCTTATTCTGATAAAACAATAGCTAATAAACGATTTAATAAAACTGATATGATAACGATTGACAACCCTTCACTAGAGGGAACGCACAATGCCAAAAATGCCATGGCCGCTGCGGCGATTGCACAACTGGTCAACATTCGCAAGCAAACCATTCGTGAAAGTTTACGAACATTTAAAGGCGCACCACATCGATTAGAAAAAGTGTTGAGCATTTTAAAGGTGGATTACATCAATGATTCAAAGGCAACAAATGTAAACGCAACGTATTACGCACTAGACAGTATGACTCGTCCAGCAATTTGGATTGTTGGTGGTGTGGACAAAGGAAACGACTATTCTATGCTCATGCCTTTGGTACGTGAAAAAGTAAAAGCAATTATTTGTTTGGGTGTGGATAACGAAAAAATAATGGATTGCTTTTCACCGGTTGTAAATCTAATGGTCGAGGCTAATACAATGGCTGAGGCAGTACAAGCTTCATATGACTTAGCAAAGCAAGGAGATGCTGTGTTGCTATCACCTGCTTGTGCAAGCTTTGATTTATTTGAAAACTACGAGGACCGGGGGAATCAATTCAAGCAACTGGTTAGAAAACTATAACAATGAATTTTATTTCTAAACATATACACGGAGATCGCGCCATTTGGGCAATTGTTGCCCTTTTGTCGATGTTTTCCTTTTTGCCTGTTTACAGTGCAAGCTCCAATTTGGTGTATGTTTTAGGAGTTGGTTCTGTTACAGGTCATCTGGTTAAACACGTTGCTATTGTTTTAATTGGCATAAGTATCATGTATGCCATTCATCGAATTCCTTTCAAATACTTTAGTGGATTGTCTTTGATCGCCCTTCCAATCGTTTGGGTGCTCTTGTTGTACACTGCATTGCAAGGAAATATTATTGACGGTGCGAATGCGAGTCGCTGGATTAAAATTCCAATCCTTGGTCTTTCTTTTCAAACATCAACATTGGCTTCTGTTGTGCTAATGATTTATGTAGCTAGATATTTATCGATTAACAAGGAGAAACAAATTCGATTTCTGCGTAGTTTGCTAGTATTGTGGCTTCCCGTTTTGCTTGTTGTTGGCACCATACTCCCATCAAACCTTTCAACAGCCGTCCTATTGATTGCATTGGTATTCACTTTGGCGTTTATTGGAGGCTATCCTAAAAAATATATTTTTGCTATGTTGGGTACAGCAGCACTTTTCCTCACTCTTTTTATAGTGACAGTAAAGGCTTATCCCGATGCTTTCCCCAATCGTGTAGATACTTGGATGAGCCGTATTGAGAGTTTTTCGGGAGATGGCGACGCCAATACAAATTATCAGGTGCAACGCGCGAAAACGGCCATTGCTACTGGTGGTGTTTTGGGCAAGGGTGCAGGAAAAAGTGTGATGAAAAATTTATTGCCACAAAGCACCTCCGATTTTATTTACGCCATCATTACAGAAGAATACGGAATGGTGGGTGGACTAAGCTTATTGTTTTTATATCTTTTATTGCTCTTTCGCATTTTCATGAGTGTATATAAAACCGAACATTTTTTTGGTCAACTTCTCATTGTAGGCGTTGGACTACCCATCATTATACAGTCATTAGTGAATATGGGTGTTGCGGTTTCGGTATTGCCAGTTACTGGTCAGCCCCTTCCGTTGATAAGTAGTGGAGGTACGTCCATATGGATGACGTTCTTAGCACTTGGCATTGTACAAAGTGTGACTGCAGACCGTACGGCTGCCGATGATGATGATAATAACCCTTTAGCTATATTAAGTGAAACCGTTTAGAGTCATATTGTCTGGAGGAGGAACAGGGGGACATATTTTCCCAGCTCTGGCCATTGCTGATGCGTTAAAAAGAGAAAGTGCATCTACAAAGATTTTGTTTGTAGGTGCCAGCGACCGCATGGAGATGACACGTGTCCCCGATGCGGGCTATCCAATCAAAGGTCTATGGATTTCGGGCATTAAACGTAATTTATCATTTCAAAATCTTCTCTTTCCATTCAAACTTGTGGCGAGTCTATATCGTTCCTATTTGATCCTTAAAAAATTCAAGCCTCAAGTGGTCATTGGGACAGGAGGCTTCGCCAGTGGCCCATTGCTATATATGGCAACACGACTCAATATTCCATCACTCATTCAGGAGCAAAACGCCTTGCCAGGAATCACAAATAGAGTATTGGGGAAATATGTGCATTGTGTTTGTGTGGCACATCAACAAGCAGAAAAATTCTTCTCTAAAAATAAGATGGTACTGACAGGGAATCCATTGCGCGCAGAGTTAACGCAATCTTTGTTGGACAGTAAAAAGGCTCGAAAGTTGTTGGGTCTAGAACCAAATAAAGTCACATTATTGGTTGTTGGAGGGAGCTTAGGCGCAAGACGCATTAATGATCTTTTAGCAGAACAAGCTGAAAGAATCACCTCCCAAAATGTGCAAATTTTATGGCAATGTGGTAAGCTCTATGAAAAAGAATTTAGCAGATATGAGAAAAAAAATATACATGTCCGTGCATTTCTCGATGATATGTCAACAGCCTATGCTGCTGCCGATCTAATTATATCTAGAGCTGGTGCACTTGCTGTTTCGGAGTTGTGTCAAGTTGGAAAAGCTGTTTTGTTTATTCCATCTCCAAACGTAGCCGAAAACCATCAATTTAAAAATGCGATTGCGGTTGCTGAAAAAGGTGCTGCAATTGTGATTGAAGAGAAGGAATTGGACAAGAATTTTGAAAAAGAAATAGATGAGTTACTAACCAACATCACGTTGCGATCGACACTTGGGGGGAACATAAAAAAACTAGCAAAGTCAAATGCTACAGCATCTATTGTGGAACAAGTTAAAGCGCTGGTTAATGATTAAACAACAGGTCTATTTCTTGGGTATTGGCGGCATTGGCATGTCAGGTTTGGCACAGTATTTTTTACAAGCTGGCCACGATGTAGCTGGCTATGACCGTGTAGAAAGTGATTTGACCAACATGTTAGCGACCATGGGCGCAATAGTGCTTTCAAAGGATCGCGTTGACAGTATTCCACCAGATTACAAGAGTAGGATTAAAACAACCGTTGTTTATACACCTGCCATTCCAGACGATTCACCACAATTGACTTATTTCAAAAATGAAGGTTTTGATTTGTTTAAACGAGCCGAAGTTCTTGGTGAGTTGAGCAAACAGATGTACTGTTTGGCGGTGGGAGGAACACACGGAAAAACAACGACATCTTCAATACTTGCACATTTGTTACGTGAAAGCGGCAAAAAAATCACTGCTTTTTTAGGTGGTGTTTCATCAAATTTTGGATCCAACTTCATTAATGAAGGCAACGAGCTTATGGTGGTTGAGGCCGACGAGTTTGATCGTTCATTTTTGGCACTACACCCAGATGCGCTTTGTGTTACCGCTATGGATGCAGACCATTTGGATGTCTATGATAATGTCTCAAATTTGGAATCGAGTTTTCATGCATTTTCTTCTTTGGTGAAAGATCCAAAAAAGCGTTGGATTCGATATGGGCTACCAGCTTCTGGAACGAGCTTTGGCCTTGACCAAAACGCGAATGTAAGAGTAGAGAATATTAGAATCGAAAATGGTCACTTTGTCTTTGACTTTACCAGCTCGGAACACAACATACAGAATCTCAGCTTTTATCTTCCTGGTCAACACAATTTAATGAATGCAGCCGTTGCTTTAGCGATGGCTCTTTCGGTTGGTTGCAATCCTAATGTCCTAGTGGATGCTCTGGCAAGCTTCAAGGGCGTTGACCGTCGTTTTAGTATTCGACTGCAAAAGCCGGTAGTGGTGATCGATGATTATGCGCATCATCCAACGGAAATTAATGCGATGGCTCATGCAGTAGATCAGTTTTACCCTGCTGCAAAAAAAACAGCCGTATTTCAACCCCATTTATTTTCAAGAACTCGCGATTTTTGTCAAGATTTTGCCGATAGCTTATCACAGTTTGACCATACACTATTGTTGGACATTTACCCTGCACGAGAATTGCCAATTCAAGGGGTTTCTAGCGCATCAATTCAAGAAATGATGAATGGTTCTGTTGCAGTCATTACCAAATCCGAATTGCCATACAAAGTAGCTGATTTGGACTCGGACGTTGTTGTGATAATGGGCGCGGGAGATATCGCAGATGAAGTAAATCCGATTGTTGAACATCTAAAAAAGACATCCGATGTGGGTTAGAATACTATCTTTTTGCTTTTGGGTGGCGTTATCAATTACGATGCTTGTGCTTTCGCATCATCGAAACGCTGCAAGACCAGTGAAGGAATTTCAGGTTCAGATTGACAAAAACCTGCCGCCGATGATCTCAAAAGATTCGGTTAATAAAATGTTGAAATTTGCTTTCAAAGATTCGGTGAGTAAACAAAAATCTGAAATAAATTTAAAGCGTCTTGAGCTACAACTAGCTCAAAACAATTTAATCGAACAAACAGAAGCTTTTTTAACATTGAATGACGTTTTACATATCAAGGTTATGCCAAGGATTCCGGTTGCACGCGTGTTGGGTGACAAACAATTTTTCTTAGATGCTAACGGAGTTCCATTGCCGCTATCACCAACTCACAATCCTGAAGTTCCAGTCATTACCAGTCAGCCCGATGTTGATCGGTATGCAATCCTTTCTAACTTGTCATTGGCAATTACAGAGGATGACTTTTTTGCAGCTCATATTGGAGGTATTCGTGATGATTCGGATGGAATTTATATGGACGTCAATAACCAAGACTATAACATCAAACTAAAGTCGATGGATGACGTGAAAAAGAAATTCAAAATGTATAAGGCATTTTACGCTGCTGCCATAGACCAAAAGTTTATCGGGGACTATCGTGAAGTGATAATAGACAATAGCAATCAGATTATTTGTAAAAGAATTGAGTTATGAAGATTGAAAACAAAGGAGTTGGCTTAGACATAGGAACCACAAAAATTGTGGCCATGCTAGGGCGTAAAAATGAGTATGGAAAGCTCAAAATCATAGGCGCTGGAAAATCTCAAAGTTTAGGAGTGCACCGTGGCGTGGTTAACAATATTACCCAAACCATTCAATCCATTCAGGCGGCTGTGCAAGAAGCTGAGGCTGCGTCTGGTGAAACAATTCGAGAAGTGGTTGTTGGCATTGCTGGTCAGCACATTCGCAGTTTGCAGCACAGTGATTATATTACAAGAGCTAATCCAGAGGAAGTCATTCAAGAAGATGATGTTGAAGCCCTCATCAATCAAGTTTATAAACTTGTGATGCTTCCAGGGGAGGAAATTATTCACGTTCTACCCCAAGAGTTTAAAGTTGACGGACAATCTGAGATCAAAGAACCAATAGGCATGTATGGTGCTCGCTTGGAAGCAAACTTCCATGTCGTTGTTGGTCAGATGTCTTCGATTCGAAACATTGCTCGATGTGTAAAATCCGCTGGATTAGAGTTTGGAGGAATAACACTCGAGCCATTAGCGTCATCATCTGCCGTTTTGAGTAAAGAAGAAAAAGAAGCTGGTGTTGCACTGATTGATATTGGAGGAGGAACGACAGATCTTGCCATTTTTAAGGATGGCATTATCAGACACACATCGGTGATTCCTTTTGGCGGGAATATCATCACGGAAGACATTAAGGAAGGATGCTCGATCATCGAAAAACAAGCAGAACTTCTAAAAACCAAATTTGGATCTGCTTGGCCAGGGGAGAATAAAGACAATGAGATTGTTTCTATTCCGGGACTTCGCGGACGTGATTCCAAAGAAATAACACTTAAAAATCTATCAAAAATCATTCATGCCCGTGTGACTGAAATTATTGAAAGGGTCTATGCTGAGATTAAAAACTATGGACATGAAGACCAAAAAAAGAAGTTGATTGCTGGAATAGTTCTCACAGGTGGTGGGAGTCAGCTCAAGCACCTCAAGCAACTTGTGGAGTATATCACTGGGATGGACACACGCATTGGGTTTCCCAACGAGCATTTGGCTGGTGACGAACATGCAGAGTCAACCGCAAGCCCAATGTTTGCGACGGCTGTTGGACTAGTGATGAAAGCAGTGGAACAAATGAGCGCTTTTGAAGAAGTAGAAGCGGAGGATGAATCAGGAGATTCGCCAACAGGAAAATCAAACCAAGAAACAGAAGTAAAAAAACGAAGATCTATTTTCGATCGATTTACAGAAGGAATTAGAGAATTTTTAGATAACGCAGAATAAAGTAAGCACCTATGGAACCAGATTATCAAAAAATTGATTTTGACTTACCAAAAAACCAAAGCAACGTCATCAAGGTTGTTGGTGTTGGGGGTGGTGGTAGCAATGCCGTGAACTACATGTACCATTTAGGTATTAAGGGCGTCGATTTTGTAGCTTGTAATACAGATGCACAAGCGTTACAAAACAGTCCAGTGCCCAATAAAATTCAGCTTGGTGTGTCACTCACTGAGGGGCTTGGTGCAGGTGCAAATCCTGAAATTGGAGAACGCTCTGCTATTGAAAGTGTGGACGAACTATCCCGTATGCTCTCGACCAATACCAAAATGATTTTTATTAACGCTGGCATGGGTGGTGGTACAGGAACCGGAGCAGCACCAGTCATCGCAAAAATGGCACAAGACATGGGCGTTTTGACTGTTGGAATTGTGACCATGCCCTTTCAGTTTGAAGGGAAAACACGAAACGACCAAGCCGAAATCGGACTGGAAAAACTCCGAAAATATGTTGATTCGATTATCGTGATCAATAACAACAAATTACGTGAGGTGTACGGGGACTTAGGTTTTAAACAAGGATTTGCAAAAGCCGACGAGGTGTTGGCTAATGCATCTCGCGGAATTGCTGAGGTTATTACACATCACTACACACAAAACATTGATTTGCGTGATGCGAAAACAGTTTTAGCGAGTAGTGGCACTGCAATTATGGGTTCGGCTACTGCAAAAGGCCAAAATCGAGGTGAAACCGCAGTGGCTAAAGCATTGGATTCTCCGCTATTGAATGACAACAAAATCATAGGTGCTAAAAATGTATTGTTGTTGGTGGTTTCTGGAACCGATGAAGTAACGATTGATGAAATTGGTACTATCAATGAGCATATCCAACGCGAAGCTGGTAATAACGCTAATATCATTATGGGTATTGGAGAAGACTCTTCTCTTGGTGAAGCCATTGCTGTCACTGTTATTGCGACAGGATTTGACCTGGAACAACAAGAAGAGATTGTGCATGCCGATCCAAAGAAAATCATTCATTCTCTTTCTGATGAACAACCCATTGTACACACCTTAGAAAGCGAGCCAGCGGAGACAGATTTGTTTTCTGAAGTATCGCCGCTAGTTGCTGCTGATCAAAAAGAGGAAGAGTTGGTTGAGACTACAGAACTAATTCGGTCTATTGAAGTGCAGCATGAAGAAGTGATCGAGGAGCCCTTCAATGAACCAATCGCTAGTCATGATGAGTTTATCATTCATGAGTTGCCCAGACAGGTACATGATATGCAGGATGTTGATCATGAGGAAGTGGTCGCGCATCATGAAGAGTATGAAAATCCAATTAAAGAAGTTGCCCCTATTTTATTTCATCTGGAGGAAGAGCCACAAGTCCAAAATGAAGCAGAACAACCCGTCGTAGCATCAATTGATATTGAGCAAAAAGAACCGACACCGTCGGTAAAAAAATATAACCTAGAAGATTTTATTGAGCCAGTTGCTGAGTCAAGTCCAGTCAAAGAGGAAGCCGTTCTGAAACAAGCCGATGAGGTTAAAAAAGAAGAACCAGTAAATGCAGATGAGGAAGAAGAAGTTAATCCTTTAAACAGTACGATTACTCAAGGATTAGCTCAGCGTGCCGATGAGCGACGAAAGAAGCTTAAATCTTTCAATCACAAATTTGTCACTAACCGTATTGATGAGCTCGAAAGAGAGCCGGCCTACAAAAGGGCACAAATGGATGTGAATGGAGAGCAAAATCTTTCTCGTATGTCTGTTGATATGGATACAAATGATGAAATTCGTCTTCGCACAAACAATTCTTTTTTACACGATAATGTAGATTAATTATGAACTTTCAAGAGGAACTAAACAACAAACTTAAGGATGCTATGCGAGCAAAAGACTCGGTAGCTCTTGCATCACTACGTGCGATTAAATCTGCGATTTTATTGGCTCAAACCCAATCGGGTGCAAAGCATACGCTTAGCGATACTGAAATGACCAAGTTATTGCAGAAGCTAGTGAAGCAACGAAAGGAGAGTGCGTCGATCTTTCGAGAACAGGACCGCATTGATCTTGCCGAACCTGAAGAAGCACAGATAAAGGTGATTAGTCAGTTTTTACCAGAGCAAATGTCTTCAGAGGAAGTTGCTCAAGTGCTAGAAGAGATTATTCAAACTACAGGAGCTTCTAGTATGAAGGATATGGGAAAAGTGATGGGGATGGCCAACAAGCAATTGGCAGGAAAAGCAGATGGTAAACTTATTGCACAGCTTGTCAAGGATAACTTGAGCTAACCTTCCTCACCAATCGAATGAAAGTTAGTACCTTCGCATCATAAAACGGCCCAGTAGTTCAACTGGATAGAATATCAGATTTCGGCTCTGAGGGTTGGGGGTTCGAATCCTCCCTGGGTCAC
>JABHGH010000106.1 GCA_018672145.1 Flavobacteriaceae bacterium | reverse complement strand
TGAAACCCAGCAATTACGCAAACAGTATGAGGCAGGTGGTTTTGGCTATGGCCATGCAAAACAAGCCCTTTTCGAGGCTTTGCTCACAAAGTTTTCATCGCCTCGCACTCGCTTTGACGAATTGATGGAACAGCCCGAAAAGATGGAAGAAACTTTACAACAAGGTGCTAAAAAAGCACAACAAATTGCAGCCCCTGTACTTGCACGTGTTAGAAGTCGTTTGGGATTTAGCTAACACTTTTTAAAGTGCTTTCCCGCCATTGGCCGAACGAGCCCCATCATTTCTAATTCAAAAAGTAAAGATGCTGCTTTTCCGACAGGGCACTTGCCTTCAAGAGCAATTAGATCAATGTGTTTTGGGGATTGATTCAAACATTCTAACACTGTTTTTTGCTCTTCATTTAGTGTCTGAAACAAGCCTGTTTGACGTGTAACCAAATCTTCAGGTTCGGGACTCCACCCCATTATTTTAAGAACATCTTCAGGGTTGTCGAGCAAATGTGCAATATCTCTTTTGATCAACTGGTTACACCCCAAATGAGTAGGGTAGTTGGGTGTTCCAGGAACCGCAAAAACCGTACGGTTATAATCAAAGGCCATGCGCGCAGTTACCATTGCACCGCCTCGCAAGCGAGATGACATCACAATTGTGGCGTGTGACAAGCCAGCTATAATTCGGTTTCGTCTTATAAAATATCCAGGATGTATGGTAGAGTCAAGAGCGTGCTCCGTTAAACAACCTCCTTGTTGTTCAATTTTAGATTTTGTTTTTTGATGAAATGATGGATAACATTGAGTAACCCCATGGGCGAGACAAGCATAGGTTTTTAGCCCCGCGTTTAGTGCTGCACGATGAGCACAAATGTCTATTCCTTCGGCAAGGCCAGAGACTATAATTGGGCGAACGATTTTAAGGGTGTCGATAAACTTTTCGGTAAGAGATAAAGCGTCTTTGGTTGGAGTTCGTGTGCCCACTATGGAGATTGTCTTGGTCGCTTTGGGGAATCGCTCACCTTTGTAAAACAGCAAAAGAGGGCCATCATAAATGTGATTGAGATGAATGGGAAAATCCTCGTCTCTAAAGTCCATATATTGCACTTTGTTTTTTTCGATCTTCTTCCAATTGTCATCTGCTTTTTGACGAACATTTTTCACATTGATTTTCTGCCATAGATTTTTTCGGACTCCATCAGGCACGGATCTGTTTTTTTGATGCCGATTAAAAACCTCTTCCGCACTTCCAATTGATGAATTAATTGACGAGCTATTGGCGAACTAATACCAGGATGAGAGAGTAATGAGAATAAAGCAGGGGAGTCTTTCATTGTTTGGGGATTTATGCTAAATTAATAAACCTATTGAATTTGAAAGATTCAAACGGGAAAACATAAAAAAAGTATTATTTTTGAATATGCAACTAACCAAACACATCAGCCACTTACTTTATCGATACGATTGTGTCACCGTGCCAGGTTTTGGTGCGTTTTTAGGGACACCAACATCAGCAAAGATTGACACAAAAAACGAAAAGATCTATCCGCCAACAAAACAAATTTCTTTTAATAGTCAATTGCAATCGAATGATGGGCTACTTGCCAATGCAGTTTCAATTGACCAACAAACAAGTTATGAGCAGGCCGTTCGCTTGATCCACAAAGAGGTTGTTGGCTGGAAAGCGATGTTACATAATGGCAAAAAAATTAACCTAGAGCGTTTGGGGCACGTCCATCTCAATGCAGAAAAAAACATGGTTTTTACCCCTTCAAAAGACCACAACCACTTAGCGGATTCTTTTGGGTTATTTCCAGTTAAGGCTCAAAAAGTGGACCGAACGAAACTCCTTAAAGGGACACCTAAGGTGATTGATTTTTCGGAAGACAAAAAACAAAGTCAGTCGCAAACCAAAAATCCTTTAAATCACGTAGCTGCTGCTGCGATTGCTGTTGTGGTTGGCTATGCTGGGATAACAACTTACAATGATTATTCCCAAGACCAACGTATTGCGCAAGAAGAGCAATTGCGTGAAGAGGCGAAACAGGAAGTGCATGAAGCGGTTTTTGATTTGGGAGAACTTCCATCACTTTCCATCAATACAATTCCTCAGGAGCAATTTCACGTTATTGGAGGTGCATTTGCAGTTGAAGCAAATGCAAATCGTTTTCTCAAACAACTACAGGGACAGGGATACGTCAACGCTCAAAAGTTGTCCCCAAATAAGAGCGGTTTGCACATGGTAGCTTTGGGCAGCCGTGTAGATCATCGTGATGCGATCGACTTTCTACGAAAAGTGCAGCGTTCGTATATCTCTGATGCATGGATGTTAAAGCGTTAGGCCATGAACCCTAAAACGCCTTCGAACTCCAAAACTATTTCGACCGACTTGGTGTTGCCAAACGACACCAATCATTTAGGAAACCTTTTTGGAGGAGAATTATTATCAAGAATGGATCGAGTGGCTTGCATTGCCGCAGAACGGCACGCTGATCAAACGGTGGTTACAGTGTCTGTGAACCATGTTCACTTTAGCAAAGCAGTTCCTTTGGGGAGTGTATTGACTTTAGAAGCCAAAGTGTCTCGGTCGTTTAGCACGTCTATTGAGGTCTTTATTGATGTGTGGATTGAGCAAAGCAGTGTATCCGATCAGCGCAAGAAAGTGAACGAGGCTATCTATACGTTTGTGGCAGTTGATGAGCAAGGAAAACCAATAGCGGTCCCCCCAGTAGTGCCTGAAACAGAATTAGAAAAAACGCGTTTTGATGCGGCGTTGCGCCGCCACCAACTCAGTCTGATTTTGGCAGGAAAGCTGCTGCCAGACGATGCGACGGAGCTCAAAGCATTGTTTAATTGATAGTCTCTTTTTTTCGAATAACATATAGGTAAACGGGAAAGTGATCACTTTAGCCGCCGGCAAAAGTACCTTTAGAAAAACTTCGAAACGG
>JABHGH010000061.1 GCA_018672145.1 Flavobacteriaceae bacterium | reverse complement strand
GAAACCCCCAATGCTTGGTACGTAAACCAATATGATAACCCGTCTAATGCGGTTGCTCACTATGAACAAACAGGCCCTGAAATATGGGAACAAACGGAAGGTAAAATCACTCATTTTGTTGTTGGGGTAGGCACTGGCGGAACAATATCTGGCGTATCCAAATACCTCAAGGAGAAAAACCCAGCAATCAAAGTATGGGGGATTGATACCTATGGTTCTGTGTTTAAAAAATACCATGAAACGGGGGTTTTCGACGAAAAAGAAATTTACCCATATATCACTGAGGGCATTGGTGAGGACATTCTGCCAGAGAATGTGGACTTTGAACTAATTGATGCTTTTGAAAAAGTCACTGATAAAGACGCTGCCGTTTACTCTCGTAAGTTGGCTCGTGAAGAAGGCATATTTGCTGGAAATTCCTGTGGTGCTGCAGTTAAAGGCGTGTTGCAATTAAAACATCATTTCACCAAAGATGATGTCGTGGTGGTATTGCTACACGACTCAGGGAGTCGTTATGTTAGCAAAATTTACAATGACGACTGGATGCGTGAAAAAGGGTTTTTGGAATAACCCTTTTTAAGACTAGTTCAAAAAAATATGCAGAATATCAAAAATATAAAACAAAAAAAACGCTTTTTTTGTAAATATATACTACTCAATTATGGTGGTTAAAATAGTAGAGTAAGCTAAATCAATTCATAAGAAATAACTACTCAATTTTAACCCCGAGTTTGTTTGGTCGAATTTGATATCCCATTCTATCGCTGATGACATCAATAAAAGCAGCACCAAAAAAGATGATTTGCGAGGTGTAGTACACCCATAGCATCAGAATTGCCAATACACTCGCCGAACCGAAGATACTATCGATATGCATGGTGGTCAGGATATATCCAATGATGGTTTTTCCAATCGAAAACAAAAATGCTGTAAACACACCCCCTAAAACGGCTGGCTTCCAGTGTATGATGGCATCACTCAAGGCACTAAACATCAAGGTAAAAATGGTGCCTAGCACAATAAATGAAACGACCAATTCATAACCATAGGTAAACGAATAGCTGCTGCTTAAACGATCACTGTATTCCAATAAATAACTGCTGACACTTGTACTGACTAGCACAAAAAAGACAAGCCCAATAAGTAGGGTAAACGATATGAATTGCTTGAACAAATAATTCTGAACTTCTCGCTTTCGCTTGACTTTAATTCTCCATATGCGATTAAAAAAATGATGAAGTTGACGAAGCATAGCGGAGGAAGACAATCCAAGAATCAAAAACCCAACGCTGGTTGCCAAAGCACTGTTCTGATGAACTTTCTGATGGCTTACAATTTCTTGAATTTGTTTGGATGCGTCCGCTCCAAGGGTATCGTTGAATTGTGCATAGATTTCGTCTGAAACCTCTTTTTCACCAAAAAAGTAGCCCAGAACAACAGTAATGATGATGATCATGGGTAAAAGCGAAAACACAGCGTAGTAGGCGAGAGCAGCACCATTTTGAAAGGGGTTGCTTCTAAAGAAAATAGAAAATGTATCCTTAAGAAAAGAAATCATAAATCAAAAAGATATTTTATTTATGGAAACACAAAACGATTTGGGAAACCTGCCATTTGCTTATGTCTTTCAAAGACTAAGATAACAAATTTATGCGCTTTGCGTTAATTATCTATTCAGAGATATTCCTAAAAACAATATTTATTTTCGGCAATTACTTTATCGGCGACTTGTTCACGTAAGCTAATCACATTTGGATGATTAACATATTTTGTAAAGCGCTTTAATCCCATTAGAAGCATTTTTTGCTCATCTCCTTCAGCAGATGAAATGATGGCCTCTTTACCTTTAGATTGTATTTTCTCAACGGCTTGGAAGAGATAGAGTTTTGTCATGGCCAACTGCATGTCTTGTGTGTCTAGCCCATATCGATTGATATTCTTTTCCGTTCGAAGTATGGCCGATTCGACCAGATAGATTTCAATCAATATATCAGAAACAGCCAACAATAGCTGCTGATGTTTCTCGAGGTCGGTTCCGTACTTTTGGACACCAGAACCTGCGATCATCAAAAATACCTTTTTCAGGTTTTTAAGGATTGATTTTTCCTCACTTAAGGGTTCTGTAAAATCTGGAACGTCGAATGATGGCACACCCAAGAGTTCCTCCCCAACGGCAGTTGCAGGACCAATCAAATCAAGGTGCCCTTTCATGGCTTTTTTGATCAGCATTCCAACTGTGAGCATGCGATTGATTTCATTGGTTCCCTCATAAATCCGAGAAATCCTGGCATCCCGCCAAGCGGACTCCATAGGCATATCAGCAGAATAGCCCATCCCACCAAAAATCTGAACTCCCTCATCAGTGCAGTCTTGCGTATGCTCAGATACAGCCACTTTTAAAATGGAACATTCAATTACATACTCTTCGACTCCTTTCAGCTCTGCTTCTTGATGACTTATTTCTGATTCGGAGCGGATGGCTATTCGATCCTCGATATCTTTGGCCGCTCGATAACATCCCGATTCACCAACATAACAGTTTGTAGCCATATTGGCGATTTTTTGTTTGATTGCTCCAAACTGACTAATCGGAGTTTTGAACTGGATTCTCTCATTGGCATAACGAACACTTTCACTCACAGCACGTCGTTGAGCATCGATACAAGCAACGGCAAGTTTGATGCGACCCACATTCAAAGCGTTCATCGCGATTTTAAATCCGTTCCCACGCTCAGAAAGCATATTTTCTACGGGCACTTTGGTTTCGCTAAAAAACACCTGCCTTGTTGAAGAGGCGTGAATCCCCAGTTTATGTTCCTCTTCACCCATGGAAATTCCATTTTCTGGGTCATTAGAAACGATAAATCCTGTGATATTTTTATCATCTTCAATTCGTGCAAATACAATCATCACACTAGCATACCCTGCATTCGAAATCCATATTTTTTGCCCACTGATTTTATAATGTGTGCCATCTTCTGAAAGCACCGCTTTGGTTTTTCCGCTATTTGCGTCCGATCCTGCCCCTGGTTCGGTAAGACAATAGCAACCAATTTCTTCACCTGAAGCGAGCTTAGGCACATATTTTTTCTTTTGCTCTTCGGTTCCATATAAAACGATTGGCATGATACCAATGCCTGTATGCGCTCCATAGGCGGTGGAAAGTGACCCTGTCGCCCCTGAAAAGTAGTCACAGACAAGCATTGTTGATACAAATCCCATTTCAAGACCTCCGTATGCTTCTGGTACACCAACCCCCAAAAAGCCAAGCTCACCAGCTTTGCGCATCAATTCAAAAGTGAAGTCGTAGTCTTTTTGTTCAAAGCGGTGTTTGTTGGGCCAGACTTCCCGATCGATAAATTCCTTTACGGCATCACGCATCATCTGTTGCTCTTCGCTAAAATCTTCGGGTGTGAAGATGTTTTCTGGGAGCGTTTCTTGTAATAAAAAAGCACCTCCGCGTGTACTTATGATTTCTTTTGTTTCCATAATTCTATATCAATTCAAAAATTCCAGCGGCACCTTGTCCAGTCCCGACACACATAGTCACCATGCCATATTTTTGCTTGCGCTTTCGCATTTCATCAAATAGCTGAACGGAAAGCTTAGTTCCTGTACACCCAAGGGGATGACCAAGTGCAATAGCACCTCCATTTACGTTGACAACATCAGGGTTGATGTCAAGTTCACGGATCACTGCTAAAGACTGCGCTGCAAATGCTTCATTCAACTCAATCAACTCAATGTCTTTGAGTTTTAGGTCTGCTTGTTGCAATGCTTTTGGGATGGCTGCAACTGGGCCAATGCCCATGATTTTGGGTGGAACGCCAGCAGTTGCGTAACTCACTAGGCGAGCGATAGGAGTGAGGTTGTGTTTTTTGACCATTTCCTCAGTCATCATTAGCACAATTGCTGCGCCATCGCTTGTTTGCGACGAATTACCAGCCGTTACGGATCCATTGCTAGCAAAGACTGGACGTAACTTGGCAAGTGCTTCGATACTTGTGTTTGCGCGTGGACCTTCGTCCCGATCAACCGTATAGATTCTCGTTGCCTTTTTACCACTGTCATCCACGTAGGTCTCTTCGATTTCAATGGGCACAATTTGATCATTAAACGCCCCTGTTTTTTGTGCGTTTAGTGCTTTTTGGTGTGATTGATAAGCAAACACATCTTGGTCCTCTCTTGAGACCTTATATTGGTTTGCTACGGCTTCTGCTGTGAGCCCCATTCCCCAATAATAGTCTTCATTTCCTTGTTTAGCAGCTCTGTAGTCGGGTGCTGGTTTATAACCACCCATAGGAATAAAACTCATGCTTTCCACACCACCAGCTATAATACATTCTGCCATTCCAGATTGAATTTTAGCGGCAGCCATAGCTATAGTCTCGATTCCTGAAGCACAATATCTATTTATTGTTACACCAGGTACATCATTGGTCTTTAATCCCATTAAAGAAATGAGTCGCGCCATGTTGAGCCCTTGTTCGGCTTCAGGCATAGCGTTTCCGATGAGTACATCATCAATATCTGTTGGATCGAAACCTGGGAGAGTTCCCATCATGTGTTCGATGGTTTCTGCGGCGAGTTCGTCAGGACGTTTAAACCGAAAAAGACCTCTTGGTGCTTTTCCTACCGCTGTGCGGTGTGCTCGTACGATGTAGGTTGTTTTCATGCGTTAGTTTCTTAAAGGTTTACCAGTTTTTAGCATATGTTGAATGCGCTCTAGTGTTTTTCGTTCGGTACAAAGCGATAAGAATGCTTCTCGCTCAAGATCGAGCAGATATTCTTCAGAAACATAGGAGGCTTGTGATAAATCACCGCCAGCCATGACATAAGCCAATTTGTTTGCAATTTTCTTGTCGTGTTCTGAAATGTAGTTCGCTACCTCCATAGAGTCAGTCCCTACGAGAAACATCCCAAGGGCTTGTTTGCCCAACACTTTTACGTCGGTACGCTTAATAGGTTGTGTGTAGCCAGCCTCGGCAAGAAGAAGAGCATGTTTTTTTGCGATCGCTATTTGCTGGGCACTGTTTGTGACCACGAGGTCTTTTCCTTTTTGTAAAATACCCAAATCATACGCTTCGTGTGCAGATTTTGCAACTTTTGCCATGCCAATGGTGAGAAAGTACTCTTGGAGCACGTTGAGCTCAACATCATTTTTTCGTAACGAATCCGACGCACGAAGTGTCATCTCCTTGGAGCCACCACCGCCTGGGATAACACCAACGCCAAACTCAACCAATCCAATATAGGTTTCTGCGGCAGCAACGACTTTATCGGCATGCAAACACAGCTCACAACCGCCTCCTAAGGTGAGTGTGTGTGGCGCAGCTACCGTGGGAACAGACGAATAGCGCATTCTCATCATTGTGTCTTGAAAGTATTTGATGGCCATGTTCAGTTCGTCATACTCTTGTTCAATGGCCAGCATAAAAATCATGCCGATGTTTGCACCAGCTGAAAAATTTGTCCCTTGGTTTCCTACAACAAGTGCTTGAAATTCTTTTTCTGCAACTTCTACTCCTTTATTGATGCCTTGCAACACGCCAGCTCCGATGGTATTCATTTTGGAATGAAACTCTATATTAAGAACGCCATCGCCTAGGTCAACAAGTGAGCATTCTTGATTTTTCCATACGGTGTTTTCCTTTCGGATATTGTCGAGAATGACAAAACTATTCTGACCTGGTATGGCTGACATTTTCTTTTTAGGGATATTATAGAAGCATAGCTGTCCATTGCTTAGCTCATAAAAACCCAAGTGATCCCCCTCGACCATTTTTAGAACCCATTCAGCAGGTGTATGCCCTGCTTCCTCGATGAGCATTACACCAGTTTTAAGCCCAACGCTGTCCCATAGCTCAAAAGGACCATGTGTCCACCCAAAACCAGCTTTCATCGCATCATCAATGCGGTATATTTCATCTGAAATTTCGGGGATTCGATGCTGAATGTAGGCAAACAATTCTCCAAAATTCTTTCTGTAGAATTGCGCTGCCTTATCGTCTCCATCAATAAGTATGGGATAGCGTTCTTTGAGGTTGTCAACTGTTTTGGTTTTTTCTAAAGTTGCAAATTTTGCTCGTTTCTTAGTTCTGTATTCAAGTGTATCAAGGTCTAAGGTTAGAATTTCAGATTTTCCATTGTCATTCTTTACCTTTTTATAAAACCCTTGGCCGCTTTTCGAACCCATCCATTGGTTTTCCATCATTTTGGAAATGAAAGAGGGGAGTGTAAACACCTCGCGACGCTCATCTTTTTTACAGTTTTCATAAAGACCAGTGGCTACATGTACTAAGGTGTCAAGCCCAACAACATCCACAGTTCGAAAGGTTGCCGATTTTGGTCGTCCGATGACTGGACCAGTCAGTTTGTCTATTTCTTCTACTGTTAGCCCCATGTCTTTAACCTGATGAAAGAGACTTTGGATACAAAAAATGCCAATTCGATTTCCAATAAAGGCTGGGGTGTCTTTTGCTAAGACAGCACTTTTCCCCAAAAAAGTTCTTCCGTAATCCATTAAAAAGGAGGTAACGTCAGGCAGGCAGTTTGGACCTGGAATCACTTCAAAGAGTTTTAAGTAACGCGGAGGATTGAAGAAGTGCGTCACGGCAAAGTGTTGTTGAAAATCTTCCGATCGTCCTTTATTCATCATGGCGATAGGAATGCCAGAAGTGTTGGAGGTAATTAAGGTTCCAGCCGTTCGATGTTTTTCGATTTGTTCAAAGACCTTTTGTTTGATATCGAGTCGTTCAACGACAACCTCAATAATCCAGTCTACGTCTGCAATCTTTGACAAATCATCATTCAGGTTACCTGTGCGAATGCGATTCTTAAAATCATTGTGATAAAGGGGGGCTGGGTTGGATTTTATTGCTTTCAGCAAATTGCTATTAACGATACGGTTTCGAACGACCTGGTCTGTGAGTTGTAACCCACTAGTTTTTTCTTTGTCGGTAAGCTCGTTTGGCGCCATATCAAGCAAGAGTACTTCTACACCAATATTTGCAAAATGACAGGCGATACCGGATCCCATGATACCCGATCCGATGACAGCGATTTTTGAAATTCTTCGTTTATTCATTACAATTGTATTTGGGGTGTTACGAAAATTGATTTATTATGAAGTTTAGTCAAAATGACTTCTGCAACTTTATAAAAAGCTTCTAGTTCTTCAGGACTTATCGTTTGCGTGATAGCCCTGTTGAATTGTTTAACGACTTCTTTGGACATTGATCTTTTTTCTAAACCATCTTTTGTCAGTCTTATAAGTACTCCTCGTCCATCTTCTGGGTTCGGCTCGCGTCTTATCAACCCTTGATTCTCCATTGTTTTAAGTGTGCGTGACAAACTTGTTGCTTCCATGCCCATTCTAGGGCCTAGTGAAGTGGAGGGAACTCCTTCCTCGGTGTCAATGCTTAATAAAGCTAAGCCTGTTGCCATTGAAGCTCCATATTTTGACGCTTCTTCATTGTACATTTTAGAAACGGCCTGCCACGTTGCACGTAGGACATGATCGATAGTTTTTGTTCGCATAAATTCAAATGTACTAAAAAATTGCTATGCACGCATAATAAATGAGGAAAAAAAGGGTTTAGCTATAAATATCTTCTAGTAAGTCTTGGTATTTACTTTTTATTATTTTCCTTTTAAGTTTCATTGTCGGAGTCAAGTGACCACTCTCAACACTCCAGATTTCTGGTGTTAATTTGAATTTTTTGATTTTTTCCCATTGCGCAAAATTTTCATTTGCCTGATCGATATCTTTCTTGATTTTGTTTAGCACCTTTTCATTTGCCAGCATTTCTGTGTAGTTGAGGGGGATGTCTGTTTGCCCCAACCATTCGTTGACAGCATCAAAGTTAAGCTGGATAAGAGCAGCAGGGTATTTTTGACTTTCGCCTACAACCATCACTTGATCAATGAGAGTTGATTGCTTAACGATATTTTCAATAACCTGTGGAGCCACATATTTACCTCCAGAAGTTTTAAACATTTCTTTTTTACGGTCTGTAATTTTTAAGAAACCATCGTCATCAATATGCCCGATGTCTCCAGTGTGGAAATATCCATCTTTAATCACCTCATCAGTTAGTTTCTGATTTTTGTAATACCCCATCATAATATTAGGACCTTTACATAATATCTCACCGTCATCAGCGATTTTAACCTTTACATTTTCGACGACTTGACCAACTGAACCAACGCGGAATTTACCATCACGCATGTCATTTACTGAAATAACAGGAGAGGTTTCTGTCAAACCATATCCTTCGACTACTGTCAATCCAGCAGCGGTAAATACGCGAGCAAGACGAGGTTGGAGCGCTGCACTTCCAGAAGCTATTAGCTTTAAATTGCCACCCAATGCGGATTTCCATTTTTTAAAAATGAGTGCACGAGCGATAAAAAGTTTGATGCTATAGCCAACGCCATTTTTCCCATAGGGTTCGTAGTCTAGCCCGACGTTCACAGCCCAATTAAATAATTTCTTTTTTATGCCTGTAAGGGTTTGGCCCTTACCGTAAATTTTATCGTATAATTTTTCTAGCAGACGAGGGACTGCCGTCATTACATCTGGATTGACTTCATTAAGATTTTCCCCAATAGTTTCAAGCGATTCTGCAAAATGAACCTCAGTAGCTGATAATTGGTAGAGATACATCAGCATACGCTCATAAATATGGCAAAGTGGCAAAAAGCTAAGGGCTACAGCTTTACCCTTATCAAGGGGTAATCTTTTTTGAGCTGCAATAACATTCGACACAATGTTATTGTGACTCAACATGACCCCTTTGGGCGTACCCGTTGTTCCAGACGTGTATATAATAGTAGCTAAGTCTTGCGGATTAACAGACTCTTTTATCGCCAAAACTTTAGATTGATGCGCAGCGTCCTTTCCAAGTTCAAGTACAGCACTCCAATGCTTGCAACCTTTGATCGTGTCGAAACAGTAAATTTCTTTGAGGTTAGGGCATTCGTTCTGAATGCTTTTAATTTTTTCATACACCACTACATCAGATACAAAACAATATTTTGATTCTGAATGATTGATTATGTATGAATAGTCTTCTGCGGTAATTGTGGGGTAAATGGGCACATCAATGGCTCCAATTTGCAATACACCGATATCAACAATACACCATTCGGTTCGATTGTTGGAAGATATTATGGCAACTTTATCACCTTTTTTTACGCCTAGTTGCAATAGGCCACGACTAATCTGATTGGACTTTTCTAAAAACTCTTTGGATGAAGTAGATTCCCAAACACCATTGTATTTTGTATTAAGCGAACGTTTTAATGGCTTGTTTTTTACCTGGTTTTCAAGAATATCAAAAAGTCGTGTAGTTGAATTCACTTTATTAAATTGATATTTCCCAAATATGCATTTATTTCATGAAAAATAAAATCTTTTGCTAATTTTTGTTGGTTTTAAACCACTTTTTGGCATCAAAAAATGCTTGCACCCATGGGGAAACCTCATCATTTTGACGTTTTTCAGGATAGTGAGCCCAGTTCCATGGGAAAGTAGATCGTTCCAAGTGAGGCATCATTACCACATGTCTTCCGTCATCACTACTCATCATAGCTGTTCCGTAATCTGAGCCGTTTGGGTTAGCTGGATAACTGTCATAGCTGTATGTTCCCACGATTTTGTAGTCAGATTTTTCTTTTGGAAGATCAAATCGTCCTTCTCCATGAGCAGACCATATTCCCAAGCGAGATCCTGAGAGTCCTTTAAACAGTACGGTTTCATTGGGTTCAATATTAACAGTACTGAACACACATTCAAACTTCCCAGAAGCGTTGTGTTTCATTTTTGGTTTTTGGTCGTGTGTGGGGTGTAATAATCCCAATTCAACAAACAACTGGCATCCATTGCAAACTCCCAAAGACAGTGTGTCGTTGCGTTTAAAAAAGTTTTCAAGTGCTTTTTTAGCTAAGGCATTGTACTTAAACGTACCTGCCCATCCCTTTGCAGATCCCAGCACATCAGAGTTTGAAAAACCTCCGACAGCAACGATGAGTTGCACATCTGTCAGGTCTTCTCTGCCAGTCATGAGGTCTGTCATATGAATGTCCTTCACTTCAAAACCAGCCAAGTTCATCATATACGCCATTTCGCGTTCAGAATTACTACCTTTTTCACGAATAATAGCTGCTTTTACTTTGTTTTCTGGATCGTATGTGGATAGCGATCCGGTAAAGGATTTTGGGAAAGAAAATTGCAAAGGAGTTCTATCGAAAGAAGAAAACCTCTCTTCTGCATTGGAAGGATTTGTTTGCTTTTGATCCATTAAAAATGAAGTGCGCATCCAAAATTTTCGATAGGTAGGAATATGAAATATGAGCTCTTTTTCTTTTCCTTGAATTTGCACCTCATCTGAAGTGTTGATTTCACCTATTTTATATATTGGCACACCTTTTTTGCGAAGTTCTTGTTCTGTATCTTCTGTTGTTTGAACCAAAACACCAGGGTTTTCAGCATATAAAATTTGATCGTCAAATGCAGACAGGTCTACACTCATTCCGACATGGTTTTCTGCAAAGCACATCTCTAATAAACTTGTAATTAAACCACCAGATCCAATATCATGACCAGCGATAATTTTATCTTTTTTAATAGCATTTTGTAAGCTGTTAAATACATTTTTGAACTGATTGGCATCGCTAACATCTGGGCATTTTACACCAATTTTCATTTGAAGTTGGGCAAAAGCAGATCCTCCAAGATGAAAGTTAAGATCGCTCATCGGAATGTAATAGAGTTTCCCTTGGTTTGGGCGTGCCACAGGACGCACTACAGATCGTATGTCACTGCAAGATGCTGTTGCTGAAATAATAACTGTCCCAGGTGCTATGACTTCCTTATCTCTGTATTTTTGTTTCATGGAAAGGGAATCTTTTCCTGTTGGAATATTAATTCCCAATGCAATAGCAAAGTCAGCACATGCTTCTACGGCATCATATAAACGCGCATTTTCTCCTGGATTATTGCATGGCCACATCCAGTTCGCAGACAAACTCACATCGTCTAGCCCATTTTCCAAAGGTGCCCAAATGAGGTTGGTAAGTGATTCAGCAATTGACAGTCGACTTCCTGCTGCGGGATCGATTAACGCACTTGCGGGTGCGTGTCCAACAGATGTTGCGATCCCTGCTTTCCCTTTGTAATCTAACGCCATAACTCCACAATTTGCCAACGGAAGCTGAAGAGACCCCACGGTTTGTTGTTGCGCAACTCGACCGCCAACACAACGGTCAACTTTGTTGGTGAGCCAATCTTTACATGCAACACTTTCTAATTGAAGAAGATGCTCGAGATCACGATACACATCAGATAACGAAAATGGTACAGGAGAGAATGAACTTTGCGTTCGTTGATCTACGAGTTTTGTTTTTGGTGTTTTTCCAAAAAAGTCGTCAAGAGATAAATCAATCGGTTTTGTTCCGTCTTTATCAGAAACTACAGCAAAATGGTTGTCGTCAGAAATAAATCCAACATCAAATATGGGAGCGCGTTCTCTTTCGGCAATTCTTTTCAGCAAAGGAAGATCTTCTTCACTGACTATCAGTCCCATGCGTTCTTGGGATTCATTCCCGATAATCTCTTTCGCAGATAGGGTGTTATCTCCAACGGGGAGGGCATCTAAATGAATATGCCCACCCGTATCCTCGACAAGCTCGGAAAGACAATTTAAATGTCCACCGGCACCATGATCGTGAATAGAGATGATGGTATTGTTGGCTGATTCTGTTAGTGCACGAATCACATTTGCGACTCGTTTTTGCATTTCTGGATTTGATCGTTGCACAGCATTCAGTTCAATTCCAGAAGAAAAGGCACCTGTGTCAGCAGACGAAACGGCTGCTCCGCCCATACCAATTCGGTAGTTGTCACCACCAAGAATAATAATTCGATTGCCTTTTTTTGGCATCTTTTTGGCACTATCATCTGCATGTGCGTACCCAACACCGCCAGCCATCATGATGACTTTGTCAAAGCCAATGGTTTTATTTTCTTCTTCGTGCTCAAAGGTCAGAACAGACCCTGTGATAAGTGGCTGCCCAAATTTGTTACCAAAGTCACTAGCGCCATTAGAGGCACGTATTAATATGTCTATAGGAGTTTGGTATAACCAATCGCGTGGCGGATTTTTTTCCCAGGGACGATTTGCAGTTGTGCGAGGATAGGCGGTCATGTAAACAGCCGTTCCTGCAAGCGGAATCGAGCCAGTGCCTCCTGCCATGCGGTCTCGAATTTCGCCTCCAGAACCTGTAGCTGCTCCGCTAAATGGTTCGACCGTTGTGGGAAAATTGTGTGTTTCTGCCTTTAAAGAAAGTATAGAAGGAATTGTTTTTTTTCTGTAGACACCTGGTTTGTCAGCGTTTTCCGGAGCAAATTGTTCGATTTCAGGCCCTTTGATGAAAGCTACATTGTCTTTGTATGCAGAGACTAAGTTTTCGGACTGTAACTTCGATGTTTTTTTGATTAAAGAAAATAGTGAACTTTCTTGTTCACGGTCATCAATATGGAAAGATCCATTAAAAATCTTGTGACGACAGTGTTCTGAGTTTACTTGAGAAAAACCAAAAACTTCGGAGTCGGTCAATGGCCTTCCAAGTTGTTGGGATAATTTCTCCAAATATGCAACCTCATTGCCGCTGAGAGACAATCCCTGAGTTTCATTATAAGCCGATATGTCTTCAACTTCAAGAATGGGTTCAGGGGTAACTTCAACAGTAAAAAGTTTTTGCTCCAATGTTTCAAAACGTTCGGAGACCATGGGATCTATTGCATCATTTGTCGAGAACACCAGAAACTGTTCAATGCGAATAATTCCCTCTATTCCCATGTTTTGGGTAATTTCTACGGCGTTGGTACTCCAAGGAGTGACCATGCTTACACGGGGACCTACAAAAACACCTTCAACTGTGGGAGTGTCTAAATGGGGTTGGTCGCCAAAAAGCCAACTAAGTTTTTTTATATTTTTGGCATCAAGAGGTAATTGTGTTTGTAAGGCGAAAATGCGTTTAGAAGGATTACCAAAAAAACAAATCATAGACTCTGATTAAGTCTACAAAAATAAATAATTGAATGCTGGAATGCGATGGGTTTTCAAAGGAAAGTGTTAAGGATTTCCCACTTAGTTATCAACAATCAGGCACGTATCATCCTTGCCATATAGAAGCCGTCAAAACCACTTTTCGAAGGACTTATCAAGCTTTCTTCTTCCAATTGAAATGCAGCACCTTCTTCGGACTTTAAAAAATGCTCTACCTGTTTTTGGTTTTCATCTTTAAGTACAGAACAAGTTACATAGATAAGCTTTCCGCCTGATTTAACCATAGCAGAATATTTTGTGAGAAGTTGCTGCTGGGTTTCGGTTACTCGTTGTAAAAAGTCAGGATCGATCTTCCACTTCGCATCTGGATTTCTACGCAATACCCCTAAGCCTGTACATGGAGCATCAATAAGAACTCGGTCTGCTCGACCATGTAGTTTCTTGGTTACTTTGGTTGAGTCTATGTTGCGTGTTGCGATGTTGTGAGCTCCTGCGCGGCGTGCTCTTCTTTTTAATTCTGTCAATTTATGTGGATAGATATCCAACGATATGAGTTGCCCTTTGTTCTCCATTAACGCAGCTAAATGAAGACTTTTTCCGCCAGCACCAGCACATGCATCAATGACTTGCATGCCGGAGGACACCTGTGTGAAATAGCCAACAAGTTGCGATGATGCGTCTTGGACTTCAAACAAACCTCTTTGAAAGGCTTCTGTGTCAAAAACATTTGCACGTTCGGTTAGAATTAGCGCATCTGGATAGCCCTTATGTAGTTCTGTTTGAATTCCGTCGTTTGCGAGTTCATTTTGAACATACTTTGGGTTAGATTTCAATCGGTTGACACGTAGCACTACTTTAGCTTGTGTATTCAAAGCATCAAGTTCCTTGCGCCATTGTTTTTCACCAAAATTAGACACTCCAACTTCGTCGAGCCAATCAGGAATAGAACATATAATGGCACGCTTTTCTTGCAGCGCATCAAATTTACCTTTCAATCGACGAACAGGTGTGTTTGTAACTTCTTCCCAAGAAGGAAGTTTGATCCCTTGTAATACCCATCGTGCACTGAGAAGTCGCCAAAGGTCTTGCTTTGAGAAAGGCTCTTTACTATCAGCCAAAGACGCATAGAGACGCTTCCATCGGATCACTTCATAAGTGTTTTCCGCGATAAAACCGCGATCTCTTTTTCCCCAACGACTATCCGATTTCAGTTTTTTTGCGATGACTTTATCTGCTTGGAGGTTCTGGTTAAAGACAGCGTCCAAACAAGAAACCACAGCAACAGCTAGATTTCGGTGTAGCCGTACTGGCTTGCTTTTCGTGTTCATTTTTTTAGTTATTGAAAGGACTGAAGTTCGATTAGTTTTTTATACACACCTTTTTTAGCAATTAACTCTTCATGCTTTCCTTTTTCGACAATCTTTCCGTTTTGAAGTACAATGATAAGGTCAGCATTTTGGATGGTAGATAGTCGGTGTGCAATCACCAACGAGGTTCTGTTTTTCATCATTTGAATCAAGGCATCTTGAACGAGTCGCTCGGACTCCGTGTCGAGTGCAGACGTGGCTTCATCCAATATAAGCACAGCCGGATCTTTTAACACAGCCCTAGAAATAGATAAACGTTGTTTTTGCCCTCCAGAGAGCTTGTTTCCTTGATCCCCAATAACAGTGTCAAATCCGTTGGGAAGTGCTTCAATAAAAGATAATGCGTTTGCAATTTGAGTTGCTTTCCGCATTTCTTCATCTGTAGCATCCGGTTTTGCAATCCGTAAATTGTTTCGGATACTATCGTTGAATAAAATGGAATCTTGCGTAACAATCCCCATCAATTCTCTAAGGTCATCTTTTGAAATGTCGCGTATGTCATTCCCATCAATTTGAATACATCCTTTTGTGACGTCGTAAAAGCGAGGCACGAGATTGGCTATGGTTGATTTCCCTCCACCTGATGGCCCAACCAAAGCAACCGATGTTCCTTTTTTTATGGTTAGATTTAACGTGTCAATTACTATTTCGTTTTCATAAGAAAATGAAACGTCATTAAACGTAATGTTCTTGTTAAATTTCCCAAAATCAAGTGGATTTTTAGGATTTTTAATAGGGTTTTCCGTCTCTAGAACCTCTAAAACTCTCGCTGCTGCTGCGTTTCCTTTTTTGATGTTATACAGTGCCTTACTTATTCCTTTTGCAGGTGTCAAAACGCCATAAGCGAGCCCTAGAAAAGTGATGAAAGCAGCTGCGTTCATTTGCTTTTCAACAAGGACTAAACTTCCGCCATACCATAGCAGTACAGCAAAAACACCAATACCCATAAACTCACTTAGAGGGCTTGATAAATTCATTCGATTGATCAAGCTGTTTGAGAGCTTAAACAAGCGCTGATTGGTTTGTTTAAATTTTTCTTGAAAATTGCTTTCAGCTCGAAATGCCTTAATGATATTTAGACCACTAATAGTTTCTTCGATTTTCGCCAGCACCTCACCAACTTCAATTTGAACTTTATTCGATTTTGGTTGAAGGGTTTTGCCAATACGAGAGATCAATATCCCAGCAAATGGCACAAAAATTAGAACAAATAAAGTGAGCTTTGCACTGATGCTAAACATCATAATCAACGCAAAAAAGATGGTGAGCGGTTCACGAATGAGCAGTTCAATGATGGACAAAAAACTGTATTGTATTTCAGTGACGTCATTGGAAACGCGCGACATAAGGTCTCCTTTTCTTTTTTCTGTAAAATGTGACATCGACATATTGGTGACCTTATTATAGAGAGCTATCCGAATATCTTTGAGAGTGCCATTTCGAAGAAAAGTGATAAAAAACAAAGCTGCATAGTTAAAGATGTTTTTCAGAAAAAAGGTGACTAGGATTAGGCTTATAACCAGTAACAATGCACGTTCGGGATCGTCGTTTGAAAACCGCGTGACTTCATAATTCATCCGGTCTGATACAAAACTCTTAAAATCCATTGCGCTATTGAAAGACGGTTTGGTTTCAACAACTCTGTTTTCACCAAAAAGAACTTCTAGCATGGGCATCAATACCAAAAATGAAAAGGCATTGAAGAAGGCATATAAAATATTGAAAAACACATTGAGCGCCATATACTTTTTAAATGGCTTTGCAAACCCAAAAATTTTCCAAAAATAACTCATGACGTCAATCCAAGTTCAGTGCAAATTCGATCAATTTTTTTAAGCAATGCTGATTGTAAACCCTCATAATCTGCTTTTTCAAAATCAGGGTTGTTAACACTAAAATAAAATTTAATTTTAGGTTCAGTGCCACTAGGTCGTGCAGCTACTCGAGTTCCATCGGCTGCAATAAATAGGATGACATCAGATTTTGGCAAAGAAAGGGGAGTGTTTGTTCCATCGTTTAAGTCACAACGAACGCCATTTTTATAGTCTTCTACAAAGCAAACTTTGCTACCGTCAATCGTTGATGGGGGAGTTGAGCGCAGAGTTTCCATCATTTGTTTGATTTCGGCGACTCCCTCTTTTCCATTCTTAACAAAAGAGACGAGTTTTTCTTGATAAAGCCCAAGCTTTTCATAGGCATGAATAAGTTGATCGTAAAATGTTTCTCCTTTAGACTGGGCGGTTGCGGCTACTTCACACGCAAGTAGAGTCGCAGTCACAGCGTCTTTATCCCGTACAAAATCTCCTACCATAAATCCAAAGCTTTCTTCTCCACCTCCTAAAAAAATCTCATCAGGGTAGTCTTCAATCATTTTGGCAATCCATTTAAACCCTGTTAAACCCATTTTAAAATTCACCTTATAATGAGCTGCTAGGGCTGGCATCATTGGAGTTGACACGATTGTGGATCCGATAAAGTATTGTTTGTTTTTCTCTCTTTTTACATGATCGAGGATAAACTGCGTCATAACGATCATTGTTTGATTGCCATTGAGCAACTCCATCTCTCCTTTAGGATTACGAACGGCGATTCCAAGTCGGTCGGCATCTGGGTCTGTACCAATGACAATATCAGCGTTCGTTTCTTTTGCTCTTTGAAGAGCCAAAGCAAGGGCAGCAGGCTCTTCAGGGTTGGGCGATTCTACGGTAGGGAAGTCACCATTTGGCTCAGCTTGTTCCTCTACAACATGAACCTGTGTGTATCCTGCTTGTTGTAGAACATCAGGAATTGCAGTAATCGAGGTGCCATGTAGCGAGGTAAACACAATATTGAGGTTTGACCGCTCTCCATTTCCTAAGCGACCATTTTTGACACATGCCGTTTGAAACGCATCATCAATTTCTTTCCCTACGAGTTCAATGTTTTTTGGTTTGCTGGTAAATTGAATATCAGAAAAGTCAACCTTACTGATTTCTTTGATGATGGCGTTGTCGTGTGGCGGAACAATTTGCCCCCCATCTTCCCAATAGACTTTATATCCGTTGTATTCGGGTGGGTTGTGTGATGCAGTAAGAACAATACCACATTGCGCTCCTAAATAACGAACCGCAAAAGAAACTTCAGGCGTTGGGCGTAACGATGAAAAAAGATAAACTTTGATATTGTTTGCAGAAAAGATGTCGGCGACTGTTTGGGCCAACGCGTCACTTTGGTGTCTGCAGTCATATCCAATGATTACCTTGTTTGGATTATTTTGAAACTTATGATTGATGTAATTGCTCAACCCTTGCGTGGTTCTACCAAATGTGTATCGATTCACGCGGTTGGTTCCGACTCCCATGATACCACGCATCCCCCCAGTTCCAAAAGTGAGATCTGTATAAAAAGCATCCTCTAGTGCTTTTTCGTCTGAAGATAGGATGTTTACGTTGTTCTGAGTTTCCTTGTCAAAAGGGGCTTGCTGCCACTTAGCAGCTCGTTCCATAAAATTAACTTTCATCGAATTCAATTACAAAACACAAAGTTAGGTAATCCTATCGTCTTTTCTTGATTTATATCTTTTCTCGTACGGTATAGTTTGGCGCTTTCTGTTTTGAGCGCATAATGAGTTCCGCTAAAAAGCCGGCAAGAAAAAATTGACTCCCCAAAATCATAGTAGTCAAGGAGATATAGAATTCTGGACGTTCAGTAATTAAACGCCCTTCTGTTTCAAGATATAGCTTGTCAATACCAAGATAAATGGCAAAGCAAAACCCGGTGAGGAGCATTAAACTTCCGATAAGCCCAAAAAAGTGCATGGGTCTTTTGCCAAAGCGTTGCACAAAGACCAAACTAATGAGGTCTAGAAAACCTTTGACAAATCGATCAAGCCCAAATTTTGTTTTCCCATATTTTCGACGGCTATGTACCACAACTTGCTCTCCAATAGCACTGTATCCAGCATGTTTTGCAAGTAACGGAATGTAGCGATGCATCTCTCCATGCACATGGATTGCTTTGACCACTTCCCTTTTGTATGCTTTTAAGCCACAATTAAAATCATTTAAGGGAATACCAGAAAATCGACGGGCTGTCCAGTTAAAAAATTTGGAAGGAATTGTTTTTCCAAACAAAGGGTCGTGCCGAATTTTTTTCCACCCAGAAACAATATCAAGGTTTTCGTTGATTAACTTGTTATAAAGAACAGGTAACTCATGTGGGTTGTCTTGCAAGTCAGCATCCATCGTAAAAACAACTTCGCCCTGAGCAAGCTCAAACCCGACATGCAATGCTTGAGATTTTCCGTAGTTGCGGGTAAACTTGATTCCTTTAATAAAAGGATTGGTTTTGCTTATAGAGCGTACAAAATCCCAACCATCATCATGGCTTCCGTCATCGACAAAAATGATTTCATAAGACCAAGCCGATTTGAGAACCACCTCCATGATTTGTTCATAAAGTTCAGGTAATGATTCCGCTTCGTCTAAAAAAGGAATTACAATGGATACATCTGTAACAGAGAGTTTGTTCACTAGAGAATTCTATTTATTGTCTACGTGCAATGAGTCCAGTAATCCAACTAATTACCAAGCCAAATATGATAAAGACAATTAAAATGAAAGGATAGCTTACCCAGAAGAACTTAGTCTGCAAATCAATTTGTTGCTGAATTTGATCTTGAGTTAGGTTTGGCATTTTTTCAATAAGTTGTTTTGCAGTTACTTCCTTTCCGAGTCTTTCTACAAAATCAGGCTCTATGACATTTGAAAAAAGCAAGAGGTACAAAACAGTAAAAACTCCTGCAATTAGTGCTGTCCCTGTGCCCAATTTAACAGCCTGTCCCACGCTGAGCAATCTGCCATTTGCTGAACGAAAACTATAGATAGCGAAGACGATGGTGGCAAATAAAATTGCATAATTAATGAATTCTGGAATTTTAGAACCAGAGTAAGTGAGTTCCATGATATGGAGCATTAGGCTGAATGCAATGGTGATTCCACCATAGATTGCACCATATTTATAGGCGAACGAACGAATAGTAGGTATATTTGTTTTCATGATATTTGATTGATTTTATGGTAAAATTAGGAAAAACCATTAAATTTGCGCTCATTTTAATTACAAAGACCTATGAAATCAGGTGTGCATCCCGAAAATTATAGATTGGTTGCCTTCAAAGACATGTCTAATGACGACGTTTTTATCACAAAGTCCACAGCCAATTCAAAAGAAAAAATAGATGTTGAAGGGGTAGAGTATCCCTTAATCAAACTAGAGATTTCAAGAACTTCTCATCCGTTCTATACTGGTAAGGCCAAGTTGGTTGATACTGCTGGACGAATTGATAAGTTCAAGAATAAATACGCTAAGTTTAAAAAATAAACTTTTTTTTAGATCGATCTAAACCTCTCATTAGAGAGGTTTTTTTATTTTTAGATATTTGTATCAATATGCATATTCGATTGTTTGACGGAAAACAACGTGAGCATTTGTTGCCTTTTGTTTATTTGCGACCAGTTGCAGATATATTTATGGGAATGATGACTTTTCGTGATCGTTGGGCTCGTCTTATGGAAACGACTGTTGATGTTGAAACGATTTCCTATTTGAGCGTTCCAAAAGCTTCCAAAGCGGATGTTTGCATTCTGGCTTCTGTTATACCTTCCAAGTTTTTTCTACAAGCTGTTCGGTCTTTGCAGCCTGGTCAGAAACTGGAATCAAATGGCACGCTGTTGGCTTATTATGGCGATGCTTTTTCTGACGATTCTTTAGTTCGTGATTATGATGTGATATCTGTCGATGAAGATCAGTACATTCATATAAAACATACGTGGGATATTTTTTCCCATAATGCAGATGCGTTGCATCATGATTTCACTTTACTAGTCAACGATCAAAATAGCAATTCAATCGCCAATTCGAATACTGTTTTGGGCAATGGATCAATTTTTATTGCGGACAATGTCAATATGGAAGCCACAACACTAAACACGTCTAAGGGTCATATATATATTGATGAAGGTGCTAGTGTAATGGAAGGTGCATTACTTAGAGGGCCACTCTACATTGGTAAAAACAGTGTGATTAAAATGGGTGCTAAGGTTTATGAAAACTGTTCTTTTGGACCGAGTGTTAAAGTTGGTGGCGAACTCAATAATGTGGTATTTTTTGGCAACAGTAATAAGGGGCATGATGGGTTTTTAGGTAACGCAGTCATTGGGCAGTGGTGCAATATTGGCGCTGGCTCAGACGCTTCCAATCTTAAGAATGATTATAATACAATTCGTGCTTGGGACTATCCCTATGGAGGTTTTGCAAAAACAGGATTGCAGTTTTGTGGCCTTCTGATGGGTGATCATTCACAGTGTTCTATTCAAACTACTTTTAACACTGCCACTGTTGTAGGAGTAGGATGCAACCTGTTTGGTAATGGATTTCCACGACAATTCATACCAAGCTTTTCGCGTGGTGGATCACAAGGATTTGTTGAGAATCGAATTGACAAAGTACTGGAAACTGCCAAACGAATGAAGGAACGTAGAGGAGCAGACTTGACTCCTGATGATGAAAGCCGAATAAGGGAGGTTTTTGATCGAACAACAAAGCATCGAAAGCCCTAACTTTTTTCTTTACGAACGTTTAGTAAATCAAGCATGTTAATGGGATTAATTTCCATTCCTTTTACGTTGGGCTGTAAAAAACGTAAAATCTCGTCATAATACAGCAGAACAAAGGGAGCTTCATCAATCAATTTCTGATCCAATTCACTTATCATTTCTTTTCGTTTTTCAATATCCAGTTCGGCAGTGATTTCTTTATAGCCCTTATCAAAAGCTGGATTGCTGTAGTGAGTGTAATTTGGACCATAAGGACTGAAATTTGAAGAATGGTATGGCAGGAGATAGTTTTCAGGATCAGGGTAGTCTGCAACCCAACTCGCTCGAAACAGTTGAAGTTTTCCGTTGGATTTGGCTTCTCGTAAAGCTGCTGGTGGCATCACTTCAATTTCGAGCTCTATCCCAAGTTGTTTATAAGTGTTTTGCAAATAGGTGCAAAGATCAACATAGTTGGCATCAGTCGAGAGGGTCAGGCGTGGATTTTGAATTCCCGTTTCTTTTCGGAACTCCTCTATAAGTTTCTTTGCCTTACCTGGATCATACGAGTAGCCGTTTATATCTAGATTATTATTCAGACCATTTGGAATAAACCCTTTGTTTGAGGGGCTCCCTATGTTATTCTTCAAAAACCGAATCATCTCATTGCGATCAATCGCATAGTTGAGTGCTTTTCGTAATGCGTTTGACTGAATTTCAGGAATCAAAGCATCCATATAAATACCAATGTATTCGGTATTGAGGTATGGCGATCGCAACAGCTTGTATTTGGTTGCAAAATGGGGGTGTAGTTCCCCGTTTTTATCCAAAAGCTCATCCTTGTATGAGGAGTCTAGCGAGTTAAGCATATCCAATTTTCCTTGTAAAAAAAGTAAAAACTCACTTTGTTTGTCTGGCACAAATGTGATCGCGACTGCTTCTAAATGAGGTAGTTGTTGCCCTTTTTTGTTGGTCTCAAAATAAAGAGTGTTTTTTCGAAGAACCATTTTTAAATTTGGCATCCAAGCTTTTGCGTAAAAAGGGCCTGTACCTATGGGTTTCACTCCAATGTTATGGTCTGTGTTTGCACGAAGCTCTTCAGGAAGTACGCTGAGGTACTTCATGCTTAGAATACCCAGAAAGGGGCTAAAGGGTGACTTTAATGTTATTTGAAACACACTGTCATGAACTGCTTTATATGACGCGACATTTTCTAATGTCCACAAGCCTGGCGATGCAATCTTAGAGTCTTTTATTCGGTCAAAGCTATACTTAAAATCACTAGCAACCACTTTTCGTGTTTTGGCTCCTGCAAAAAGGGAGGATTCATGGAAGTAAACGTCATCTCTTAAATAAAAATGATAGACTAAGCCATCGTCCGAAATATCCCAACTTTTAGCGATATCGGGTTGAATATTTAGCTCCGCATCCAGCTTTACCAACCCATTAAACAGTTGATTCATTGCCCAGATACTTCGTAAATCACGAGCGTAAGCGGGATCAAGTGTGTTGATGTTTTCGTGAATATTTAACCTGAAAACCTGGTGGTTGTTTTCACCCGTTTGACGCGTACAGCTCATGGAAAATCCAATAACAATGAGGGTGGATATACGAACTATAAATCTAAATTTTTTGTTCCTTTTCAAGGATAGTATATTTGCAGGATAAAAGTAGAAAAATTAATACAAGTTTGAGACCTCATACTGTTGCTTTTCACACGCTGGGCTGTAAACTGAACTTTTCGGAGACATCTACATTGGCTCGAAAGTTTACGTCTGCGGGCTATGAAAGAGTACCCTTTGAGGACAAAGCAGACATCTATGTGATCAACACTTGTTCTGTCACGGACAATGCAGACAAAAAATTCACTTCATTAGCTCGACAAACACACAAAAGAAATCCAGAGGCATTTCTTATTGCGGTTGGGTGTTATGCCCAATTGCAGCCACATGAGCTCGCTAAAGTTGATGGTGTTGACCTTGTGTTGGGTGCTAAGGAAAAGTTTGACGTTGTTTCTTATCTCCACGACATTTCTAATAAAGAAAAAACACAGGTTCATGCTTGTGCTATTGAAGAAACGGACACCTATATAAGCAGCTATGCAATAGGGGAGCGAACACGTGCTTTTCTAAAAGTACAAGATGGTTGTGATTATAAATGTACATATTGCACCATTCCACAGGCGCGCGGACTGTCTCGAAGCGATAGCTTAGACAACATCATCAGGCAAGCGAAGGAAATTGTTGATCAGGACATCAAAGAGATTGTTCTTACTGGCGTCAACATTGGAGACTATGGCAAGGGTGAGTTTGGAAACAAAAAGCATGAGCACACTTTTTTAGAGTTGGTTCAGTCCCTTGATCAAGTGGAGGGCATTGATCGTTTTCGCATATCGTCTATAGAACCAAACTTGTTATTGGAGGACCTTATTTGTTTTGTTGCAAGTTCAAAACGCTTTGTCCCCCACTTTCATATTCCTTTACAAAGCGGCAATAACGAAATTTTAGGTCAAATGCGACGACGTTATCAGCGCGAACTTTATGCAGAACGCGTTGCGAAGATTAAAAGCGCAATGCCAGATGCCTGTATTGGCGTGGATGTGATAGTTGGATTCCCTGGAGAAACAGAAGATCACTTTCTTGACACATATCATTTTTTAGTAGATCTCCCTGTGTCCTATTTACATGTGTTTTCGTATTCCGAGCGACCAAACACTCCAGCGGCTGCAATGGGGAATCATGTGCCAAAAAATATTCGAACCAAGCGCAGTAAAATGTTACGAGGTTTGTCGGCAAAAAAGCGCCATGCTTTTTATGAGAGTCAGCTTCATAAAACAAAAACAATTCTTTTTGAATCCGAGAACAAAGAAGGGTATATCCACGGTTTTACAGAAAATTATGTAAAGGTGAGAATGCCTTGGAATCCTGATTTTCAAAATCAGACCTTAGCTGCAAAGCTCACTCACATAGATGCAAGTGGGATGGTTCGATTTGATTTAACAAAGGCACTCGTTTAGATGCGAACGCCGACCGGAAGTAAGCTGCGATATTTTTTGTTTTTACGAATAAAACTTACTATTTCGGGGCTAGTAGGCATCATGCTAACGTTACGATCTTCGATGATAGCGAGGACTTCTTTGATAAAATCATCCTTAAAAGAAGCATCATTTTGATCCTGAGGAACGATGAGTTTTGTTAAAAATATTTTCCTCTCTTGTTCAGCATATTCTATCTTAGCTAGACCTTCAGCAGTTTCAGTTTCGAATTGACGCAGAAATGAATTATCAGTAATTTCCATGTGGGTAATTTTATGCAAATTTAGGAAAAATAAAAAAGACATTAGATTTGTAGTATGCTGAACGAAGAAATTCACCTGTATTGCATGCCTGGATTAGCGGCAAATTCTAAGATATTTGAATTCATTCGCTTGCCAAAACCGTTTGTTATCCACAAATTAGAATGGATAGATCCGCTTCCTAATGAATCTATTCAAAGTTTCTCTAAACGGATGTGTGAAAAAATCAAAAAAAAGAATCCTATTTTGTTAGGTGTTTCTTTTGGGGGAATCCTTGTGCAAGAAATGAGCAAAATCATTCCATGCCACAAGGTGATTATTATTTCCAGTGTGAAGTCATATAAAGAATTTCCCGTCCACATCATGCTCGGCAGAAGATCCAAAGCTTATAAATACTTCCCAACGCAATGGATTGATAAAACAGAAGATTTTATCGGGTTTGTGTTTGGACCATCGATGCGAAAAAGAATGGGACTTTATAAGCACTACTTGTCGTTTCGAAGTAAAGAATATTTACAATGGGCTCTTCATCATTTTTTCCAATGGGATCAAAAAGAAGCCGACCCAAAGGTTATCCACATTCATGGGACGCATGACGCTCTAATCCCCGTTTTTAATATCAAAAATTACATTGCTGTCAAGGGAGGAACACACGCCATGATTTTGCGTAAAGCACATCTGCTTAATGAAATCCTTCCAGAAATTATTTTAAAAAACACTTCAACCAAATCATTATGAATATGAGTTTAGGTCTACGACTCTTTTTTGCGCTAAGTTTCGGCTTGCTATTCAACTGCTGCACACAATCAAAAGAAGTCACTCCGTCACAACCAAGTGGGTTGTTCCATGCTGAACTTCCGTCTTCTGTAAGTTTTTCTGGTGAAAATGTTCCCTTGCAGATAAACCACATAAAAGAACGATTTGATCGCGAAGTATTGGTCAATACGTTTTGGCACTCCAATAGCATCCTGCTGTTTAAGCGGGCTGAAAAATACTTCCCGATCATTGAACCCATTCTTAGAAAAAATGGCATCCCAGATGACTTTAAATATCTGGCGGTCATTGAAAGCGGATTAATTAATGTGACCTCGCCGGTTGGCGCAGAAGGGTTTTGGCAGTTTATGGCGCCAACAGCTCGCGAGTATGGTTTAGAAGTAAATGCAAACGTCGATGAGCGTTTACATATCATCAAATCAACACAAAGTGCTTCCGACTACCTGAATGATGCTTATCGGATTTTTGGCAATTGGACACTTGCAGCGGCGGCCTATAATGCAGGCATTCAGCGCATCAAATCGTCCTTAGAAAAGCAAAAGGTGACATCTTACTATGATCTTTTTTTAAACGAGGAAACAAGTCGGTATATATATCGGATTGTTGCTATAAAAACAATTTTTGAGACGCCAAGAAGATATGGGTTCTCGGTAGAGAAAACACAATCTTACAAACAACCTTTAACACGACTTGTACATGTAAACACCCCAATTCTTGATCTGGTCGAATTTGCTAAGGCTCACGCAATGACCTATGGCGACTTACGTGTACTCAACCCTTGGCTCAAAGGATACTCGTTGGCGAACCGCACCCGTAAAGATTATGAGGTTGCGGTGTTTGTGAAGTAGGGCTGTGAGTAGAAAATCTATCAGCATTGTCTGGGCGCCGTGTGCTAAGGAATCGCAAAGCAACTCCACTGCCATGGATACCTATTCTTTTCGTTCAGTCTTGTGTCTGATGGATGTGAAAACAGAGTCAGTTTACGAGCTAGATGCGTTTTAACTGTTGTTGCATAAGCTTAATTTGCTCGCCCATCATGCCTTGCTTGTCCAGCTTTTTGGCTTCTTTAATAAGGGTTGTCGCTTCTCGCTTTCGTCTTTTTTGCATAGCAATTCCCGCTAGGCTGAGTTTTGCCATTGCCATATCGTGTTTCATATTGAGCCCTAGTGCGATGGCTTTTCGAAAATACTTTTCAGCTTGTGTAAGGTTGGATTGCGAGGTAATCACTCCACGAATAAAATGGTAATATCCCACTTGCTTGGTCGTGAGAGCAGCTTCGGGTTTTTTTATTCTATTTAGCCACTTTTCGGTTCCTTTAAAATCCTGCTTTCGCAAGCGTAGAAAAGCCAGCAATAAAATTTCGTTTTTGTAATACAAGAAAACAAAAATACCCGCCAAGAAGATCAGAGCAATCCCATTGCCAATAGATTCTTCGATGAACTGATATACAGCGTATCCTAAAGTTGCTGCTGCTAATACGATTTTGATAAATTTTGGAAACATGAATTTTGATTGTTTGTCAAAAATAATTAATTCTTATGGAATGCTTCTTGAAATCGTAGGATAATATTGTATATTTGCACCGTTTGATTAGAAGATAGAATTATATATTATGAAAAGAACTTTTCAGCCCTCAAAAAGAAAACGCCGCAATAAACATGGCTTCATGGAAAGAATGTCGTCTGTGAGCGGTCAAAAAGTAATAGCAGCCCGCCGATCGAAAGGTCGTAAGAAACTTTCAGTATCTTCTGAACCAAGACACAAAAAATAAGTGAATAAAGCTTTAATAAAGAAAGGTGTTTCTATTTGTAGTGACACCTTTTTTTTATATATATTTCGTCCTAATATAAATACACCCACTAGCTCATGCCAAAGCGTCCTGATTTAGATTCTATACTCATAATAGGTTCAGGCCCCATCATCATTGGTCAAGCATGTGAATTCGATTATGCAGGTAGTCAAGCGCTCCGTTCGTTACGGGAAGATGGAATTGAAACGATACTGATCAATTCCAATCCAGCGACAATTATGACTGACCCTTCAATGGCGGATCACATCTATCTAAAACCTCTAACCACAACCTCTATTCGTGAGATCCTCAAAAAGCACAAGGTCGATGCCGTTTTGCCCACTATGGGAGGTCAAACGGCGCTCAACCTTTGTATTGAGGCCGATGAAAAAGGAGTTTGGGAAGAGTTTGATGTTGAAATTATTGGAGTCGATATCGATGCCATTAATATCACGGAAGATAGGGATCAGTTTAAAAAACTTTTAAAAAAAATAGACATTCCTGTGGCTCCTGCCAAAACGGCGACTTCGTTTCTGAAAGGAAAAGAAATCGCGCAAGAGTTTGGTTTCCCGCTGGTGATTCGTCCTTCATTTACTCTTGGTGGAACGGGAGCTTCTTTTGTTCATAACGCGGATCAATTCGAATCCCTACTCACCAGGGGACTAGAAGCATCACCTATTCATGAGGTGCTTATCGACAAGGCTCTTCTTGGATGGAAAGAATACGAGTTGGAGTTGTTGCGCGATAATAATGACAATGTTGTTATTATATGTACTATTGAAAACATGGATCCTATGGGGATTCATACTGGTGATTCAATCACAGTAGCGCCAGCAATGACACTATCAGACTCAGCCTTTCAGCGTATGCGTGATATGGCGATCAAGATGATGCGCAGTATTGGAGAATTCGCAGGTGGATGTAACGTCCAATTTGCTGTTAGCCCAGATGAAAAAGAAGACATCATTGCCATCGAAATCAACCCTCGAGTTTCTAGATCATCCGCATTAGCATCGAAAGCCACGGGCTATCCTATTGCAAAAATTGCAGCCAAGCTTGCTATTGGCTATTCACTAGACGAGCTGAGTAACCAAATCACAGGATCAACGTCTGCACTTTTTGAACCAACATTAGATTATGTTATTGTGAAAATTCCACGCTGGAATTTCGATAAATTTGAAGGATCAGAGCGTGAGTTGGGCCTGCAAATGAAATCTGTGGGTGAGGTGATGGGCATTGGAAGATCTTTCCAAGAAGCACTTCATAAGGCCACTCAGTCTCTTGAAATCAAGAGGAACGGACTCGGCGCCGACGGGAAAGGCCTGACCGATTACGAAAAAGTGATTTCAAAACTCACCCATGCATCATGGGACAGAGTTTTTGTTCTTTATGACGCTATACAAATGGGAATCTCATTGGATAGAATCCATGAGATTACTAAAATCGACATGTGGTTCTTACGTCAGTATGAAGAGCTATACAGTTTGGAGATGGAGATTTCTAAACACAACATTTCAGACATTTCGAAACCACTACTTTTAGAGGCCAAACAAAAAGGATTTGCAGACAGACAAATCGCTCATATGCTTGGATGCTTAGAAAGTGAAGTGTATAAATTGAGAAATAATGTAGGCGTTAAACGAGTGTATAAACTTGTAGATACCTGTGCTGCAGAATTTCAAGCCCAAACACCTTATTATTATTCAACTTTTGAGGACGAAGTGCAAGGGAAAGATGGCGAAAAATTTGTTGATAATGAAAGTGTTGACTCTGGTCGGGAGAAAATAATTGTTTTGGGATCAGGTCCCAACCGCATTGGCCAAGGTATCGAGTTCGATTATTGCTGTGTGCACGGAGTGATGGCTGCCGCAGAATGTGGCTATGAGACCATCATGATCAACTGCAACCCCGAAACGGTTTCTACCGATTTTGATACGGCCGACAAACTGTATTTCGAACCCGTTTTTTGGGAACACATTATTGATGTCATTCAACACGAAAAACCAGTCGGAGTTATTGTGCAGTTGGGAGGTCAAACGGCACTTAAACTCGCTGAAAAACTGAGCCGATATGGCATTAGAATTATGGGAACTTCCTATGAGTCCCTTGACTTGGCTGAAGATAGAGGTAGTTTCTCGATGCTTCTTAAAGAAAATAATATTCCATACCCTGAGTTTGGCGTTGCCGAATCACCAGAGCAGGCGTTGCAGTTGGCTGAAGAGTTAGATTTCCCTATTCTTGTTCGTCCCTCGTATGTGTTAGGAGGTCAAGGAATGAAGATTGTGATCAACAAGGAAGAACTAGAAGCTCACGTTGTGGATCTTCTTCAAAAAATCCCCAACAACAAGCTGTTGTTAGACCATTACTTGGATGGCGCAATAGAAGCAGAGGCTGACGCCATATGTGATGGTGAAAACGTTGAGATTATTGGGATCATGGAGCATATCGAACCTTGTGGAATTCACTCCGGAGATTCCAATGCAACACTACCTCCTTTCAATCTTGGCAACTTTGTGATGCAGCAAATCAAGGATCACACAGAAAAAATTGCACTCGAGCTAAATACGGTTGGTCTGATCAATGTCCAATTTGCTATCAAAAATGATATTGTTTATATTATCGAGGCAAATCCTAGGGCTTCCAGAACGGTTCCTTTTATCGCTAAAGCAAAACAGCAACCATTTGTCAATTACGCAACAAAAGTCATGCTCGGCAAACACAAAGTAGGGGATTTTGATTACACCTCTCATCTTGAGGGATTTGCGATCAAACAACCCGTGTTTTCGTTTAATAAATTCCCAAATGTCAACAAAGCACTTGGCCCTGAAATGAAAAGTACAGGGGAAAGTATTTTGTTTATTGATGATTTAAAAAATGACGAGTTTTATGATCTTTACTCACGTAGAAAAATGTATCTAACCAAATAGGTTTTATTTGTACATTAGCTGTTATGTCATTTGAGATCTTACTTTTAGTCGGAATACTTGTTGTTGTTTTGTTGATCTTTTTTCTTCACAATAGAAATTCGTCAGGATCAAATGCACTTTTGGTTCAGCTCAATGAGGCACTCCGAAATGAAATTCAAGAAATACGAAAGGATGTTGAGCAAAACGCACAAGTTTCACGAGTTGAGATAGAAGGTAAGCTGACAACAATTAATCAAGAGATTAATGAGTTTCAGAAGAGCACAAAGCAAAATATGCAAACCCAATTTTCACAGTCTAATAAGATTGTAAAAGAAGTGACTGCTGAACTCGAGAAGATCAAAGGAACAAACGAACAAGTGCTGAATTTTGCAACGCAGATGAAGTCCTTAGAGAAAATCCTTGGAAACTCGAAGCAACGAGGGATATTGGGTGAAATTCAACTGGAGAATTTATTGGCAAATGTATTGCCACCCGATTTATTCACCATGCAACACCGATTTAGCAACGGCGAAATGGTTGACGCAATCGTTAAGGTGGGGCAGTTTATTATTCCAATTGATGCCAAGTTCTCGTTGGACAACTACAACAAAATGATTGAAAGTAGTGACCCTAGTGAAATCAAAAAATTGGAAACTCAATTCAGAAACGATATCCGATTAAGAATTGATGAAACATCAAAATATATCCGACCAACTGAAAAAACTACCGATTACGCCTATATGTTTATTCCTGCTGATGGCCTTTATCAAGACCTATTAAATAGTCGTGTAGGTAGCTTACAAATCAACTCCCGCGATTTGGTGCATTATGCTTACGGAAAAAAAGTAATGATAGTTTCTCCGATGAGCCTTTTTCCAATGTTGCAGATTACCGTTAAGGCACTACACAATTTGAAAATTGAAAAGTCTGTGCAAGAAATACTCACCAATGTTGATAAGCTGACCAACCATTTAAATGCTTATCAAACCTATCATTCGAAATTGGGTAAAACTTTAGGAACTGCAGTCAATCATTACAATGATTTGACAGGAGAGTTTAAGAAAATTGACAAAGACATTGTTAAACTTTCACCTGCCAACAAACGAATTACGTTTGACCCTGAAAATCTCAACAGACCACAGCTCTCACAAGACGATAACTAGCTGATTTGAAGTTGTTTTTTAGCTACTGAAAACCCAAAAGAAAGAACGACACTATACACAGCGTCTCCAAGCAATGAGGTGGCGAAGAATGGGACTGCCAGTGTGAAACATGTAATGAGCCCTTCCATTGTCAGAGGATAATACAACAGCCATACTCCCATATTACTGATAATAAAAAACGATATACTTCCTAGTAACACTAATTTCGGACTGACCTTACCACTTCTTTGTCCAAGCAGTGTGATGAATGCAAAAGCCATATAAACAAAAATCGAAATGACATGAAATCCGAGAAAAAAATCGGATAAAATCATCGCCAATAATGGCACTAAAAAGGCGAGTTGCTTCCTTGTAAAATAAGCGCCCGCAAAGAGAGACATCGCTGTGATGGGTGCAAAGTTTGGAGGGTGGGGTAGTAATCTACTCAAAGCAGCAATCAGCACAAAACTGATGAGAACTTTTTCTTTTTTTGAAAGTGATAGCATAATTTTAGATAGCAGTTCGAATCCAAAAATAGGTTTTTTTTATATACCATAAAACACTAGAATAGATTCTATATCTTTGTATTGAGTATATAGGTTTTACGAGTTACATTCTGTAATTGTAAATGAAAAGGGAATGAAGTGTGATGCTTCAGCTGTTCCCGCAACTGTAAACGTGTAATGTCATTTCTTTAGACCACTGACGAAAGTTGGGAAGGTTATATTACGTGAGCCAGGAGACCTGCCTGTATTATTTAGTGTGTGTTTCTCGGGATAAGGGGCAGACGTTTATTTATTTAACAAATCATATGAGAATTATTGTTTTATACAGCACATTTTTTGTGTTCAGCTTTCTCTTTGTCCATGGGCAAAACCAATCTGTTGATCTTGAAGAGGTGACTGTCACCGATTCCAGATTTGAACGATCCCAATCAAAAACAGGTCGTTCTGTAACCTTTATCAGTAAGCAAGACATCAAGCCGTATCTTGGCGGGTCGATGGCTTCATTATTGTCAAGTCAAGCAGGTATTCATGTTAATGGTTATCAAAGTCACCCAGGCACTAATTTAAGTTACTTTATTCGTGGTGGAAACAATCGTCAGGTTTTGGTTTTGATCGACGGCGTGCCAGTTAGCGACCCCACACAAATTGAAAATGATTTTGATTTGCGTCAAGTTGATTTATCATCCGTAGAATCCATCGAGATTATTCGAGGAGCTGCCAGTAGCTTATATGGCAGCGCAGCAGCTACTGCTGTTATAAAAATTACAACCAATAAACCAAAAAGTCAAAGCATAGCGGTACACACCTTTTTTGGAACCAATAACTCTCAACTTGATTCCGAATTTGCCGTTGATAATAAAACCTATCAACTCAATGTAGGACTTGGTGGCGCAGTTCACTCAGGTAGAGTGTCATTAGCTGAACATCGAACGTCTGGCATGTCAGCTGTTGTCGGTGAGGAAGAGGATCCTACAAAAAAACAAAATGTCAATGCGCAATATGAAGTTCGTTTATTGCCAAGTCTGCGCATCAACACCTTTTTCAGTAAAGACTATTTCATGACGGGTTATGACGATTCATTTCCGTTAATGGATGCAGATAATCAGTTCACCAATAAAAGTCAGCGGACTTCCATTCAGCCCAAATGGCAAAATGAAAACAGCTCATTTGTGGGTCGTGTTTCATGGGCAAATGTTGAACGCGACTTTGACGAGTCCGCATTCCCAATTTCTTATGAGGGAAAGTCAATGGACGTTGAGGGTGTATTCTCCTCTCAGTTACAGACAAACGTCAAAGGGTTGGTTGGTGTAAATCATAAGAGGCAAGAAGCACAATTTGGATCCGAGGTAGTAGACATGAATTTAGCAGACTATTTTGTTAATTTTCTGTACGAGAATGCGGGTCCTTTTGAGGCGCAAATAGGAGCTCGGCTGAGCGATCACAGCGCCTTTGGTTCACATTGGACATATCACGTTAACCCATCCTTATATTTTGATTTTCCAAAAATGGATATTCGTTTTACTACGAGTCTAAGTACTGCCTTTATTGCACCTTCACTCTACAAACTTTTTGACGCCTATTCTGGAAATAAAGAATTAAAACCTGAAACCAACCAAGGGATCGAAGTAGGAGCTTCTTTGATTTCCCAAAATGGAAGCACTCTCCAGTTGGTGTACTTTGATCGTGAAGAGAAAAATTTCGTGAATTATGACATGATCACCAGAAGATATGCAAACTCCCCTAGAGATTTCCGTATTTATGGCACAGAGTTTTTGTTGGAAATGCCGTTGAGTTCAAACATTGATTTCAGTACAAATTACACCTATACCCAACATGAAGATGGTCAAGGCTTGCGAATACCAAAACACAAAGTCAATGGAAACTTTCAGTATGATGTCAATGAGAATACACAAGTTTTGACATCGTTTCAATATGTTGGAGAACGAGATGATTTGTTTGAGAGCAAACAGGTGATATTATCTCCCTATTGGTTAATGAACCTGCATGTGGCTCACAAAATGAGCATTCAAGGAATGTCGTTTTATGGTAATGTGCAAAATCTCTTGAACGCAGATTATGTAGAGACTCAAGGATACACTACTCGAGGTCGGAATTTTTCTCTTGGTGTTTCCTATACGTTTTAAATCGTAGTTGCTTAGGTAAATCCACATGCATGAAGTTTTTTTCAAGTGGTTTAAGCACCTTAAATGGGATTTTTTGCCGATTGAGTTGATCGTTTCTTAGGGGTTGAGGTGTTAGCACTCCCATGACTTCAAGCGTTTTTTCAAACAAGGGTTCGTCGATGGCACCTATTGTTCCCAAATTACTGATTGATTCTAGTAAAATGTGATCTGCAGCCAGTCCCTTTTCAAATTCTGCAAACCCTTGGCTGTTGGCAATTTTTAGCGCAATGGGCTGCATAGCCCAATTATGATTTGGGTTTTTCGTGCCATCATTGTCAATCCAATCATAAATGGTGTATGACCCCACGTTTTTACCACTGGTGGTATCGCCAATCAAAATCACATCGATATAGGGGTCTAATCCATTGATTAAAACTTCACTAGCAGAAGCTGTTGAGGACGATGTAATTACATAAATTTTATCCATATTCAAATGAACATCTTGTGCTTCAAACAAATAATTTTCGTTCCAAGAGGATCGTTTTTCATTGTGCTGATCTTGCACAAAAAGGGCATCATTAAACTGACCAGTAATCATACTAGCAAGTTTGATAGCCACGCTAATTCGACCCCCTCGATTGTAACGTAAATCAATGACGAAGTGATCAATGCCCTCTGCTGAAAACTCACTTAATACGTTGGTGAGATTTGTTTCACTATCAGCAGTGAATCCATTATACATTAAATACCCAACTTTTTGGTTGTCAATTTCAATGACTTCATATTTATGAACCGTATTCTCTTGAAACACTGACTTAACCAAATTAACACTAACTCCAGTGGGATTTAGTACATTTCCGTTGATTTGTGCAAGCTGAATGCTAAAGTTTTCATTTTCTGAATCCAATAAATCGGAGTAGTTATCGGTGGTCATTAGCTCGTTGTTGACACTATAAAAAATGTCTCCGCGCTTGATTTCTTTGTCATCAGCATCTGACCCTGGTAATACATAGCGCACTATAGCAAACACACCTCCTGTTTCTCCTAACTCTGCCAAAATTAGGCTCATCCCAGATGTCTTATAGACACGATTTAGCTGATTTTCCAACGCAACATAATCATCTACAATCCAACTAAAACGATCCTCTTCAGATAGTAAAGACTCAAATAAAACATCAGGTTTTCCATTAAATTGACGTAAGTAAGAAGTATATGCTTTCTGTGAGTCAAAACGGTCGTCAGCGAGGTCTGGAACAGTTTGTTGCCAATAATAAATATAATTTAATCCCTCCCAAACAAATTTTTCGATCTCTAAGCTTTCAGTGCTTTGACTAGTATTATCATCTTTGCATGAAAGTAAAAATATGAAGGCCAAAAAGAAATAAAAAGTGTAGCGCATTAATTCAAATATTTTAGGAGCAAACTTTATCTCATTGCAAATTAATCATTTTTAAATAATGATTGTTTGAAAAGATTTTTACATAATGATTGATGCTTTTGCCATGACAAAATAAATCTTTACTGTATTTTCGTAAATAATCAAGGAGTGTCTGTTTGTCAATGTTGTAAACATGCCCCCTTGACAGGAACCAAAACTACAATACCGTGAAAACAATTTTTTTGTTCGTACTCATTGCTCCATTTATGATGGCGCAACCCATTTTTGACAAGTATCAATCCAATGATCAAGTGACCTATGTGTCCATTAGTCCACGCATGTTTCAAATGTTGGCTAATATGAACATTGATGATTCGAACCCTGATGCCAAAGAGTTTTTTGAACTGGTGTCAAGCATTGATACCTTTAAGCTACTTCGCACAGATGACGCAGCAATTTCAAATCATCTTTCACAATGGACGCAAACGTATGTAAATGCAAATAATCTCAGTGAGCTTATGCAGGTTCAAGAAGACGATAGCAAGGTTAACTTTTATGCACTACCATCTCAAGACAGTCTTTTTGTAAAGGAATTGCTTATGCTTGTAACCGAACAAGAATCATCGATAATAGACCCATCTTTAAGTCCACAGACAGTGTTGCTTTTTATTAAAGGAAATATTGATCTCGAGAAAATCGCTTCATTAACAAAAGAATTAAACCTTCCGGCAAGTGAAGATTTAAAAAAGCTTAAAAGTCAGCTAAGTATTTAGCGTCATATGCCTGTGTAATTTTGAGGCGTAATTCGTAGCAATTCGGATTTCACCTCTTCCGAAACATCTAATGTGTTGATAAAACTCTGCATACTATCTTTAGTGATTACAGCGTTGGTTCGGGTGAGCCCTTTCAACGCTTCGTATGGGTTGGGAAAGCCTTCTCTACGTAAAATAGTTTGAACGGCCTCGGCAACTACTGCCCAGTTGTCTGTCAAATCCTGATCAATAGCAGCAAGGTTGACCTCTAGTTTGCTAAGACCTTTACGAAGCGATTTTAACGCAATGAGTGTGTGGCTAAAAGGGACACCAATATTTCGAAGTAACGTACTGTCTGTCAAGTCACGTTGAAGTCTGGATACAGGAAGCTTGGAGGAAAGAAAAGAAAAAAGTGCGTTTGCGACACCTAAATTTCCTTCAGAATTTTCAAAGTCTATTGGGTTTACTTTGTGTGGCATAGCAGAAGAACCAACCTCATTTTCATTAATTCGCTGCTTAAAATATTCCATGGATATATACGTCCATAGATCTCGATTTAGGTCAATAAAAACAGTGTTTATTCGCGAAAACACATCGCAAAGAGCGGCTAAGTGATCATAGTGCTCAATCTGTGTCGTGGGAAACGAATGGTGTAGCCCTAAGACATTTTTAACAAAATGATGTCCAAACGACTTCCAGTCGGTTTGTGGATATGCCACTCTGTGCGCATTAAAATTGCCAGTAGCACCACCAAACTTAGCTGCATAGGGAATATTGTTAAGCAACGAAAGTTGCTGTTTGACACGCTCTGTAAAAACACGAATTTCTTTCCCCAGTCGAGTTGGAGATGCTGGCTGGCCATGTGTTCGTGCAAGCAGAGGAACATTTTCATATTCATCAGCCATTTTGTTTAACTCAGTAAGCGTGGCGGAAAGTGTTGGTAAAATCACCTCACTGATTGCGTCTTTAATTGATAAAGGAATCGCAGTGTTGTTTACGTCTTGAGAGGTCAGTCCAAAGTGTATGAACTCCTTATACTGACCGATTCCAAGTCGATCAAATTCGTTTTTAAGGAAATACTCTACTGCTTTGACATCGTGGTTTGTTGTTTTTTCAATATCCTTAATCGTTTTGGCGTCCTCAAACGAAAAGTGCTCGTACAATGCGCGCAAATCTTCAAACAACGAATGGTTGAAACTTTTAAGTTGTGGTAATGGGTGAACGCAAAGCGCAATAAAATATTCTACTTCAACCTTTACTCGATATTTTATGAGTGCTTGCTCTGAAAAAAAAGCGTGAAGAGATTTTGTTTTGCTACGATAGCGCCCGTCGATGGGTGAGATGGCATTGAGTGTGTTTAGCAACATGGCATACTTTCAGCTGCAAAGGTAGTATTTTATGTGCTTATCTGCGACTCAAAATCTTGTATTCCTCGTAGCAACCGCTGATGGCTTCTAGAATCTGTAAATCGTTGGCAGTACGAATAAAACTTTCGGAGAAATTGCAGTTTCGTAAGATTTCATCGATATCACTGCTACCCAGTTGTAGAAACTCTTCAAGCGTTTCGCGATCATATTTTACAGCCAACAAATCACGAAGCGCATTGTTTTCTATCATTTTTTTTAGTTTACGTAACTCATTTGGTTTTTTGCCAAAAAGATTATGCAGAAAATCAAAAGGATTGAAAATAGAGCCAACAACTCTAGAGAAGGCGGAAGGGCCTCGACTTCCTGCTTCGTAACCGCCAGTGGGTAGACCAGGAATACTGTATCGTTGATTTCGATTGATGGGGACATTCTTTGCGTCAATTTCTAAATATCCCGTTAGTTGATAAGGTCTAACAATGACTTCTTCTAATGCTAACGCGAGCTCTGTGATTTTGAATTCTGTTTTTGGAAATTTCAGCAAATCATTTGTAACCCTGACTTTAATTGTTTTAAAACCTAAATAGGAGAGAAATAGAGTGTCATTGACCTCGGCTGGAATCACAAAAACACCATCGCTGTTTGTAATGCTCATGACCACTTTGTTGAGGTTGAGTACATGAACAGTTGTAATTGGCTTGCCATTTGCTGCATTTTTCACAACTCCGATCACCTCTTGAGCGTTAAGTGTCGGAAACCACACGAAGAAAAAAAGTATGTATAAAAATCTAGCAGTCATTGTTTTCAATATTGCAAACTAAAGTGATTAAATGGTAAACTGGCTTGTTTTTCACTAAAATTTAACAAAAAGTTGGGTGTTCATTTAAAAATGCAACCAGTCTTTTTATGGCATTCGCTCGGTGACTGATGCTGTTTTTTTTGTGTTGAGAAATTTCCGCAAACGTTTTGTCATATCCTTCTGGTGTAAAAACCGGGTCGTAGCCAAAGCCATCAGCTCCTTTGGGCTGAGTATTGATCGTTCCTTTGACAATGCCTTCAAACTGACGCGTTTCTTTTGCGCTCATGAGTGTGATTACTGTCCGAAATTGAGCATTGCGATTTGTTTTATTCAATAGTGCATGGAGTAGTTTTTCGGTGTTTCTTGTGTCGTTACGTGGCTTCCCCGCATATCGCGCAGAGTGAACGCCCGGCGCACCTGATAAAGCGTTTACCTCTAAGCCACTGTCATCGGCGACGACAATGCCTCCAAACTTTTCAAAGATTGTAGTTGCTTTGATGAATGAGTTTCCTTCCAAGTCTGGTGCTGTTTCTGGAATGTCATCCATCATCTTCAAATCAGCAAGTGTTTTGACATTAAATTGTGGAAGCATGGCTTTCAATTCTTCTGCTTTGTGCGGATTATGCGTAGCTAAAATGAGATCTTTCATACGTGATGATATGGATGATTATTGATAATTGTGCAACCTCTATAAATTTGCTCAAGTCCAACCACACGAGCAAGTTGGTGGGGAAAGGTCATTGGTGACAATGAGATGGTGCCATTTGCACGCTTGCGTAGTGATTCGCTAAAACCATAGGCACCTCCAATACAAAAAACAATTGTCTTGTGTGCTATCGACTGCCGATCCATGAAACGAGCAAATCCTATAGAATCCATGCTTTTTCCTTTTTCGTCAAAAAGTATTAAAGTGTCGTTAGTTCCAAGAGCTTTTAAAACATTTTCGCCCTCTAATTTAAGTGCATTTGATGGGTTGTTCTTTAGATGTTTTGCCTCTTTAAGTTCAATCCATTCAAAAGGAACAAATCGCTGAATACGCTGTGTGTATAGCTGTACCTGATCAATGCCATGAGGCGTGGAGGTTTTGCCAATTGCTATGCACTTTAATTTCATGGATGTAAAGATACAATCATTTGCCTAGTGACCCGAAAGAATTTTCTTAATTTAGCTACTTGTGAAACATGCGTTTCACACAGATCATTTTCACTTATTACGGGTGAATAACAGATTTTATTTTTTAAGCAAAATTAAACTTTGATGCAGCATTTTGTGAATGTTATTCTACCGCTTCCCATTCCTAAGTTGTTTACTTATTCCATTACACCAGAAGAGTACAATTTTATCAAAGTGGGAATGCGAATTGTAGTTCCTTTTGGCAAAACAAAAAAATATGCTGCACTAAGTCATCAGACGCATACTGTCCAGCCAGCTTACGAAGCCAAGCCTATCGATTATATTATTGACGAATCCCCTGTGATTAGCCCTGTTCAAATGGAATTGTGGGAGTGGATTTCTAGTTACTATATGAGCCCGATGGGGAGCGTTTTACGTGCAGCGTTGCCTAGTATTTTATTGTTGGAAAGTGAAACAGAACTTCATTTTAATCAACAAGCGAACTCCAATCTGCAATTAAGCCCTCCTGCGGCAAAACTACTTAAAGCCTTGCAAAAGTTTGGGAAAATGGCTTTGTCTGACGTGATAAAGCTGGACATTTCGAAAAGGCCCTACAAACTAGCGCAAGAGTTGATGAATCACGAATTGATTCAATTGCGTGAAGAAGTTTATACTAGGTTTAAACCAAAGGAAGAAACTAGAATTTCCCTAGACTCATCATTGTCAGATGATGTTACGCTTAAACAAGTATTACAGGATTTGGACAACTATCCAAAGCAAAAACAAGCTCTTTTGCAATTGGTTCAACACAAGAAACCAATAACCAAGTCACAATTTGTTGCGCTTTCAGGAGTTTCCAAATCATCTGTTGATACACTCCTTAAGAAAGGTATTTTTGCAGCCAAATCTTTTGTTGTCGATCGACTGGTGGTTAAGACAGAGCCAGAAACGCCGTTACGCACTCTCACGGAGCCTCAAAAACAGGCCTTTCAGCAATTGCAAAACCCTTTGTTTAAAGAAAATCGCTTTCTTCTTCACGGAGTTACTTCTTCTGGGAAAACAGAAGTTTATATGCATCTGATTCAAGATGTTCTCAATGAAGGCAAACAAGTCCTTTTTTTGGTACCAGAGATTGCATTGACAACTCAAATTATTCAGCGTTTATATGTCCATTTTGGGACACAAATGGCCGTCTATCATTCTCGTTACACGCCCAACGAACGTGTGGAGGTTTGGAACAAAGTACTTCATCAAAAATCTAGTGCGAGACTTGTTGTAGGCGCTCGCTCAGCAGTGCTTTTACCGTTTTCAGACCTTGGACTCATCGTGGTAGATGAGTCACACGAGGTCGCCTACAAACAGTTTGAGTCAAATCCTCGTTATCACGCTCGAGATGTAGCTGTTGTTCTTGCAAAAATACATGATGCTAAAATTGTCCTTGGTTCTGCGTCGCCAACGATAGAGTCTTCTTTTAATAGTTCAATAGGTAAGTACGAGCGTGTTGTGATGGATCAGCGTTTTAGAGGTTTTTCCATGCCAAAAATTGAATTGATTGATTTGCAAGTCGCTCAAAAGAAAAAGCAGATGAAGGGTCATTTTTCGGACACTTTACTTCATTCAATATCGAGTGCACTGGATGCTAATGAGCAAATTATTCTTTTTCAAAACAGAAGAGGTTTTTCGCCTTTTGTAAATTGTACTGCTTGTGCACATGTACCTCAATGTCCCAATTGTGATGTTAGCCTAACATTTCATAAGCATAACCAGAAACTCAAATGCCACTACTGCGGATATCATATTTTGAGTCATTCACATTGTGTTGCTTGCGGAACAGCTCATCCTAGAACCATGGGGTTAGGGACGCAACAAGTAGAAGATGAAATTCAAAAACTTTTTCCAGATGCTCGGGTAGGGCGAATGGATTCAGACACGACTAGAGGTAAACATGGCCATCGAAAACTAATAGACCGTTTTCAGCAGCATGAATTGGATATTTTAGTAGGCACACAGATGTTGACCAAAGGGTTGGATTTTGGCGGTGTTACACTTGTTGGCGTTGTACTTGCTGACGGGCTCCTAAATTTCCCTGATTTTCGCGCCCACGAGCGAGCATTTCAGATGTTGTTACAGGTGGCAGGTCGTGCTGGCCGTACCGATAATCATGGAAAAGTTCTTGTCCAAACATACGATACAAGTCATCGCGTTTTAAAGCAACTGCAATCTTATGATTATAACGGAATGATGAACGTTCAATTGCAACAGCGAAAGCAGTTCGAATACCCTCCCTTTGTAAGATTAATACGTTGTGAACTCAAGCATAGAAATTTTTCTGTTGTTCAAGAGGCAGCAAATTGGATTGGACAAGCACTCAGCAATCATTTCCCTAATGTTTTGGGTCCACAATCACCAGCTGTTGGGCGTGTAAGGAACCATTTTTTGATGCATTTAATGATAAAGTTACCTGCAGATAAATCATCTTCATTAGCAAAAGAGCAACTGGCACGAATTGTTAAACGATTTGAGCAAATCCCTTCTTATCGATCAGTAAAACTGGGAATTGACGTTGACCCAACCTAACAAAAAAAGTTTATTTTACTTCCCATCTATAATCAGCTTAGTTTTAATATCTGTCAAAAGGGTTGGATTAATAAAACAAAAGTGATAATTTCGCCAACCAATTTAGAAATATGAATCATTACGAAACTGTTTTCATTTTAAATCCCGTTTTATCTGTTGATCAGGTAAAGGAAGCAGTTCAAAAGTATGCTGATTTAATCACTACCAACGGTGGTGACTTTGTGAATAAAGAGGACTGGGGCTTGAAAAAGTTTGCCTATCCAATTCAAAACAAGAAAAGTGGATTTTATCACCTTTTCGACTTCAAAGTCAACGCAGAAGTTGTACATGCTTTAGAACTGGAATTTAGACGCGATGAGCGCGTAATGCGCTATCTCACGGTCAAACTCGACAAGCATGCAGAGCTATGGGCCGAAAAACGAATAGAACGATTAACAGCAAAATCATAACACATGGCATCATTAGAACAAGCAAGTAAAGGTGGTAAGCAAGGCGAAGTACGCTATCTTACGCCACTTGACATTGATACTAACAAAGAAAAAAAGTATTGCCGATTTAAAAAATCTGGTATCAAGTATATCGACTATAAGGATCCCGATTTTTTGTTAAAGTTTGTCAACGAGCAAGGTAAAATTTTACCACGAAGACTTACAGGTACATCACTCAAGTATCAACGTAAGTTATCTGTAGCAATCAAACGTTCACGTCATTTGGCTTTGATGCCATACGTAGCTGATCTTTTAAAATAAACTGCGATGGAACTGATACTAAAACAAGACGTAGAAAACCTAGGATTTAAAGACGACCTTGTTCAGGTCAAGAATGGTTACGGACGTAACTTTCTAATCCCACAAGGTTTAGCAATTTTGGCAACATCTTCTGCAAAAAAAGTGTTAGCTGAAAATCTAAAACAGCGTGCTTTTAAAGAACAAAAGCTGATTGATGATGCAAATGCTATTTCCAAAAAGCTATCTAGCTTGGAGATTAAAATCTCAGCAAAAGCTGGTGCAGGAGGAAAATTGTTTGGCTCAATCGGAACAGCTGATTTAAGTGCTGCTTTCCAGTCCTCTGGACAGGAGATCGAGAAAAAGTTCATCAAAATTGCTGGTGGAACTGTCAAGCGTTTGGGAAAATACCAAGCCGAGGTTCGCTTACATCGTGAGGTGAAATCCCAAGTTGATTTTGAAGTGGTTAAGTCTGAACAAAAGGCATAAAACCAAAATGACATAGAATGATATAAAGCCGCTTTTAGCGGCTTTTTTTTAAACCTTAATTTCCTTTATCTTTATACACATGTCTAGTAAACCAACTACACCAAAGGGCATGCGGGATTTTTTGCCCCATGAAGTTGCTCGTCGCACATATATTATGGATGTGATTAAAACCCAATTCGAGGCTTTTGGTTTTCTCCCAATCCAAACTCCATCAATGGAGCGAAGAGATATTTTGCTAGGCAAATACGGAGAAGAAGGTGACCGTCTTGTTTTTAAAGTTTTAAACTCTGGAGAAAAAGTTAAAAAAGCAGACATTGATGCGTTGAATCAAGGACAGCTTTCTCGTTTTGGAAATTCACTTTCTGAGAAAGCATTGCGTTATGATCTTACTGTTCCTCTTGCACGCTTTGTCGTTCAGCATCAAAATGAGTTGATTTTTCCGTTTAAAAGATATCAAATGCAGTCTGTATGGCGTGCCGATAGACCTCAGCATGGCCGATTTCAAGAATTCACTCAATGTGATGCCGACGCAATTGGTTCTGACAGTTTGCTGCTTGAGTTGGAATATATTCAGCTTATAGATGGTGTTTTTAAGCAATTAAATCTGCATGGATGCACATTGCGTGTCAATCATCGTAAGGTTTTAGAAAAAATTGCTCTAAAAGCAAATGCCAACAACAAAACAACTACTTTTTTTACCATTCTTGATAAACTTGATAAAATAGGTTGGCCTGAAGTGAAACGAATGTTTGTTGAAGCTGGTTTCTCAACAGCAGTTATTGACACGATTAATGATGCTCTTTCAAACAAAAATGAAGTGAGTGCCCAGCTTCAAGCTATCGAAAATATTATTTTCTCAGATGAAGAAAATGACAACCCTGCTAAAGAACTTCTTTTTTTATTTAACTCTATTCATAAGTTACAGTCTATTAAGCTTGAGTTTGATTGGACATTAGCTCGAGGTTTAGACTACTATACAGGTGCGATTTTTGAAATCGCTGCGCCAGATAATGTTGCTGTTGGCTCTATTGGAGCAGGCGGGCGTTATGACAATCTTACTGCCATGTTTGGCATGAAAGACACCAGTGGAATTGGAATATCTTTTGGATTAGATCGAATTTATATTGTTTTAGACGAATTGGACTTATTTCCAAAAGAGCTTCGCACCGCTATTGACATTATTGTTGTGAATTTTGACTCAAAAATACTTACATCATTGATGCCCTACGTCAATGCTTTACGTGATAATGGCAAGCGTGTGCTTGTTTATCCCCATGAAGCTCGTTTAAAAAAGCAACTCAGTTTGGCAAATCAATTAAAAATTCCACAGGCTATAATCGTTGGTGAAACAGAATGGAACGAAAAAAGTTGTATTATCAAAAATTTAGATACCGGTGAGCAAAGAACATTGTTGCTTGACGATCTAGCATAATCTTTGTAATCTTTCCATCGTTATTTACCGGGATTACTGCAGCTTATCTCTTTAGCTGCTGTTCCCATTTCCACGCAGAGTAAAGCGCTTCGTCAATTGTTCTTGTGGCTTTCCAATCAAGCATTTTTTCGGCTTTGGTGGTTTCGGCATAGGCTGCAACTACATCTCCTTTTCTTCTTTTTCCAATGACGTAGGGTAATGATTGACCAGAAACACGTTCAAAAGCGTGAATAATATCCAGGACAGATTGCCCCTTTCCAGTTCCTAAATTAAAAACATCATAGAAGTGAGGTTGATTTGATTGTTGAATGAATTCTAGTGCAGCAATATGGGCTTGGGCCAGGTCTTCGACATGTATGTAATCTCGAATACAAGTACCATCATGCGTTGGGTAATCGTTGCCAAAAACAGTTAGTGACTCACGAATGCCTGCAGCAGTTTGCGTAATAAAAGGAACTAAATTTTGTGGAACTCCCAAAGGAAGCTCACCAATTTTGGCTGACGAATGGGCGCCAATCGGATTGAAATAGCGCAATGAGATGGAAGGGATATTTGCATAAACATTTGTAGCATCACGTACGATTTCTTCACCAATTTGTTTTGTGTTTCCGTAGGGGGACATGGCCATTTTTATTGGCTCATTTTCCGAGATAGGTAAAGTGTTTGCTTCACCGTAAACGGTACAAGACGAACTAAAGATAAACGGAATATGACCTGGCTGCTCTTTTGCACACAAAAGTAAGTTGATGAGCGGCGTAATATTGTTTTCATAGTAGTCTAGTGGCTTTTCAGTGCTCTCGCCAACAGCCTTGTAAGCTGCAAAATGAATAATCCCATCAATGGTATAGTCCCTAAAAAGTTGTTCTGTTTTCTGCTTATTTTTCAGATCAAATTGCTCAAAAACAGGGGATTTTCCACTGGCAGATACAATTCCAGCAAGAACGGAAATGGAGCTATTAGAAAGGTCATCAACGATAAGAACCTTGTGGTTTTTGTCGAGCAGTGCCACTACTGTGTGAGCACCAATAAATCCCAAGCCTCCTGTGACTAAAATCATAATGGAAATATTAGTAGCGAGGGGGGGACTTGAACCCCCGACCTCCGGGTTATGAATCCGACGCTCTAACCGGCTGAGCTACCTCGCCATTTTGGTTGCAAATATAGAGGGTTTTAGTTCAGTAGTCAAGCTATATTTTTGAGATTATATTTTTGTGCAATGAAAAAAGATATTATATTGCTTCTCTGATAAAAGATATCTCGTGAAAGATCAATTTGAAATTGAATTTGTTATAAAAGCATCCCCACAACTCCTCTATCAATATCTCTTTACCCCTTCAGGACTATCAGAGTGGTTTGCAGACAATGTAAACTCTAGAACTGATAAATACGAGTTTTTCTGGGATGATTCGAGCGAAGAAGCGTTGCTCATCAAGAATAAACCCAATGAATTTGTTCGTTATCAATGGATCAACGACGAAGATGACTATGATAAATACCACTTCGAAATGCGAATTCAAGTTGATGAGATTACAAAAGACGTTTCTTTAATGGTCTCTGATTTTGCCGAAGAAGATGAAGTTGAAGAATCCAAAATGTTTTGGGAAAATCAGATCGCTAATCTCAAACAAGTCTTAGGGTCCGCCTAATGGTTAATTTCAATGGCAACCTAGTATCTACTGAAGATACTGGACTATCTTTCTTCAATCGCGGTTTTTCATATGGTGATGCTGTTTTCGAAACACTAAAAGCAGTAGATGGCCGTGTCATTTTCTGGGAGGATCATTATTTCAGACTTATGGCAAGCATGCGTTTGTTGCGAATGAATATTCCATTGACATATACTCCTGAATATTTTTCTAATGAATTCAAGCGATTGATACAGGCTCAGCCTAGCACTTACTCTACGTGGCGAATACGCTTGACTGTTTTTCGAAACAGCACTGGTTTTTATACGCCACTTCATAATGAGGTTGCTTTTGTATTACATTGTGAGCCGTTAACAGAAGCTAATTATCCTAAGCAAAAAGAAAAGTATGTGGTTGATCTTTTTAAAGATCATTATGTGCAGCCCGCCTTGTTGTCCAACCTAAAGACGAACAACAAAATTCTCAATGTGCTTGGGTCTATTTTCGCAAAAGAAAACGATCTAGATAATTGCATTTTAATCAATGATAAAAAAGAAGTTGTAGAGGCGCTGCAGTCTAATATTTTTTTATTGTTTGATAATGAGCTACATACGCCACCATTGTCGTCTGGTTGTTTGGACGGTATTGTTCGCAAACAACTCATTCGTTTATCAAAAGAGTTAGGGCTTGAAGTGAAGGAGCGTGGAATAACTCCTTTTGAGTTACAAAAAGCGAATGAAATTTGGCTTACAAGCACGATTGGAGGCATACAGGGAGTGACCAACTACAGGAGAAAGGAATACAAGGTTGATAAAATAAAACAGGCTCTGGCTCTACTGAACACTCAGCTTTAGTTTAAGTTTGGGTGACTTGGAGAATTTGCCCATAATAAATAATTCCCCCCAAGAGATGTCATTTTTGACTTCCAATAAGAGGCGTCGTTTGAAGTAGTGATTTCTTTGGTGTTATCTTCATCAAGAATCACCCATGTTTTTAGTTTAACTTCTTCTTTTAACTGGTCACAGCTCCAGCCAGAATAACCGAGAAAAAATTTGATATCAGTAGGTGATAGCTCGCCAGAATTAATTTTTGATTTGATGACATTAAAATCTCCTCCCCAAGCAAGGTTGTTTGAAATGACTTTGGCATTGGGTATAAGGTCAGAGCGGTTGTGAATATAGTAAAGTTGATCTTGGTCAACAGGTCCCCCTTCAAAAACATCAAAAGTTTCCGTGATTTCAGGAACGAAAGTGCTCAAATCGTGTTCCATGGGCTTATTTAAAATAAATCCGACGCTTCCTTCATCATTGTGATCGGCTAGTAAAATCACTGCTCTTGCAAAAGAAAAATCTCCAATGATTGAAGGGTCTGCCGCTAAAAGTTTACCGTTACTTAAATCTACATTCATAATGTACAATGTACAATATTTTTTGGAATCAATTCTCAAATTTTGCATCATTATCAAATGCGTAGCCGTTTACTAATTCACTGTCAGACAACGATTTTTTATTGGGAAGTTGTAAGCGTGTAACGTGTATTTCCCCATCACTTACTTGTACAAATAATTGCTTGTTTTTGATAGAAATTTTGCCGATTTCATCATTTTTTGGTCCTTGGTGAAACTCAACAGTTATTATTTTACAACGTACGGTTTTCTCTTTGTTCGTCAGTAATGTCCATGCACAGGGCGTTGGTTGTAGTCCACGAACCAATCGTTCTATTGAACGTCCAGATTGATTCCAATTTATCTGGGTATTGTCACGTGTTAGTTTTGGTGCTGCTTGCAAATGTTCTTTTTCAGGTTGTGGTTTTGTCATCACAACCTCGGATGCTATCGCATTTAATGTTTCTAACACAAGATGTCTACCAATTTCTTCAAGCTTGTTGCTAAGACTACCTGTAGTTTCCTTTTCATGAATCGTTATTTTTTTTTGAAGAATAATTTTCCCTGTGTCAATTTTTTCATCAATAAAAAAAGTAGTTACCCCTGTCTCTTTTTCTTCGTTTATTATGGCCCAGTGAATGGGAGCAGCTCCTCGATACTGTGGTAGTAGTGATGCGTGCAAATTAAATGTACCATACAATGGGATCGACCACACTTCTTTTGGTAGCATACGAAAGGCAACAACGACAATTACATCGGGCTTTAGCACCTCCAAATGCGATAAAAAGTCAATGTCTTTAAGGTTTGTTGGTTGTAAAACAGGAAGACCAACCTCTTCACTGAATGACTTCACTGGAGATGGAGTAAGTTGTTTTCCTCTGCCAGATTTCCTATCGGGAGTGGTGATAACGCTCACAATTTTGTGTGGGCTATTATGAATATGCTTTAAGGGACCTAAAGCAAAAGCGGGTGTTCCCATGTAAATGATGCGTAATGATTTCATGATTGGATGTGAAATTTACCGTTTAAACGCTTGATTTTTTCTTCGTTGATCATTTCATCAAGTGCTGCAATGATAACTTTTTCTTCCGTGACTAGCAATTGAGAAAGTTCAATTACGGTTAGAGGATGGCTTTGTAATGCTTCTAAAATCCTCTTTTGAAGTTGTTTGCTGTTGGGTTCACTTTGACAACTACTACATTGACCACATGGGGCTTCTACTTTTTCCCCAAAGTATTTTACAATCATACTTTGTTTGCAAATCTCATTTTCTTTGATGTAGTTTTCAATGGATTGCAGTTGGAGTTTGCGTGTGTCTTTTAATTGAGTAAGATGCTTCTTTACTTTACTCAAGGTGTGTTTGTCTTCACGAGGTTCAAGAAAGTATAAACGAGTATCACATTGCCATGCGTCAATATCTGCCAGTCCGTTTTGGGCTAGGGCAGTCAACTGTTCTTTGAGTCTTTCCAAATGTACGCCAGTTCGTTTGCTTAGTTTAATGACATCAATAGGTTGATAATTTTCTGTAATCTTAGGATATAACCTCACCAATACGTTAACAAGTGATGATAGAGGTGCGTTTTTCTCAATGTAATTCCTTAGTTCTTTGCCTTTGTATAAAATTTGCAAACTGTATTTTTGTCGTAGTTGATTAGTCCATCTAATACTGTCGACTTTGTCAAAAATCTGAAAAGCTTCGTATGTTTTTTTTGAAGAAAAGCGATAGGTTTCTAAAAACTTCTTAAACGACAAGTCCAACGGTTCTTCTGGAAGCTCCCCATAAGCAATTTGAAAGTAGGAGCATACTTTGGTGTAGACCTGGCATATGAAATCATAATTAGGAATTGGATCAATAAATTGACGTTCGAGTGTTTCAACATCTCTTTTGCTGTTTATGATTATAGCTCGAGCTCTTTTGCCATCTCGACCTGCTCGACCTGCTTCTTGGTAATAGCTTTCCATACTTTCTGGCAATGCGGCGTGTATAACCTGCCGCACGTTTGGTTGATCGATTCCCATCCCAAAAGCAGTAGTTGCTACCATTACGGGATTCCTGCCAGAACTCCATTCCTCAATGAGTTTTGTTTTGTTTTCGCTGCCACCGTGAAAATAGTTCGCACGAATACCACTGATGCCAAGCTGCTCCACAAGTGTTTCGCAATGCCTTCGTGTTCGCAAATAGATAATGGTGTTCCCAGTTGCATTGGTCAATAATGATTGTATGCTTGCTAGTTTATTTTCAGTTTGATGAACCTGATAGATAAGGTTTGGTCGGACAAAAGAAGTTTGTATGATTTGTGTGTCTGGTAGTTCTAGCGTATCGGTTATATCTTGCTTTACTTTGGGTGTTGCCGTTGCCGTTAATGCCATGACAGGGGGCTTACCGATGAACTGATGAAAATTGTTTATTTTACGATAAGAAGGTCTGAAATCATGACCCCATTGCGATATGCAGTGAGCTTCGTCAACAGCCAATAGTGATATAGAAAGTGTTTTTAATCGTTGTAATACAATTGGATTTTGAAGCCTTTCGGGTGAGATGTATAAAAATGAAATATCTCCAAACGCACATTGGTCTAGTGCTTCAACAAGTTCATTTTCACGCATAGGGCCGCTGATCGACATGGCGCGAATATTTTTGCTTTTTAGGGCTTCTACTTGGTCAATCATCAAGGCAATCAATGGACTGACAACGACACAGACTCCTCCCATGCTAAGAGCTGCGAGTTGATAACACAACGACTTACCGCCACCTGTGGGCAAGAGAACAAGCGTATTTTTACCAGAAATAGATACTGAGATGGCTTCTTTTTGTCCAGGACGAAATTCAGACCAACCCCAATATTTTTCCATTAAAGCCTGTGGAGAATTCATAGATGCTTGTTTATAAAAGCGACTCTTTCTTGTACCGGCAATTTAGGAACAATGATTGGAGGCATACCATAATTGGTATACGCTTTAAGTAAGACTTGATGAATTGCATCTGTTTTCTCGAAGTTCTCAATACGCTCATTGTCGTTAACATAAATTTCTTTCCAAGGAGGTAGAATAAAAGCTTTGTCATAGGTGTGGCGACGTGCGATTTCTTTAAAAGATTCTGGATATGAAACTTTAAGATCATCAAGATAGGCTAAGGCATCGTGGATTCCACGATCATAAACGTGAATTTCAGTGATTTTTTCTGTCATAAAATCACGGACTCTACCTTCAATAATTGCTTGACTTAATTTCACAGGATCATTTAAAAATGGTGACTTGACTCCTCTTTTTTGAGCTTCGGTAAAAAGCTTTCTGAAAACTTCAGGAAAGCAAGTGGTTTTATTTCCATTTAGTGCATGAAGCAGG